>JBJMWI010000081.1:0-3132 GCA_045810225.1 Burkholderiales bacterium | reverse complement strand
CATTGATTGTCACCGGTTTCATATCGATGCTCGCGTTGTCGCGCGCCGGCATCCGCTCTTTCTGGGCGCCACAGGGTCGCCCGGCGCCACGCCTTCGCATTATCGAGTGCCTGCCAATCGCCGCACTGCTGCTGGCGTGCGCGCTGCTCACTGTGCGCGCCGACCCGGTGTTGCGCTATGCACGCAGCACAGCCGATGCCCTGCACCAGCCCGCGCAGTACATCGGCGTGGTGCTGTCCGCCCGGCCGATACCGAACCCACCGAAGGAAACCATTAAATGATGAAGCGCCTGGTGCCAGCCCCGGTCCTCTCGCTTTCGCTGTTCGCGCTATGGCTGCTGCTCAATCAGTCGATAAGCGCCGGTCATTTTGTCATTGGCATCGTCGTGGCGGTCGCAATGCCGCTGCTCGCCGCGCCGTTTCGGCCCGTGGCGGCCGTCCGCATCCGGCGGCCGAGTGTATTACTGCGCCTGGTTTTCGCAGTGGGGTGGGATGTGGTGATGTCGAATATTAAAGTCGGTTGGGACGTGCTGCGCTACCTCGGGCGCAAACCCGCCAGCGCTTTCGTGCGGATTCCGCTTGAACTGCGTGACGCCAATGCGCTCGCCGCGCTGGCGATCATCACTACGGTCATTCCGGGCACGGTTTGGTGCGAGCTTGCGCTGGATCGCAGCGCCGTATTGCTGCACGTCTGGGATCTCGAAGATGAAGCCACATTCATCGCGCACTACAAGTCCCGATATGAACAACGGTTGATGGAGATATTCCAGTGAGTCCGCTTCTGTCCGGCGCCATATGGGTGACGCTGTTGTGTTACGCGATCGCAATGACGCTGGCGCTGGTGCGTCTGTTGCGCGGCCCTTCGGCACAGGATCGGGTGCTGGCGCTTGATTTCATGTACGTCAACAGCATGCTGGCAATGCTGGCGCTCGGTATTCGCTACGCAAGCGACGTGTACTTCGAGGCGGCGCTGTTGATCGCGCTGTTCGGTTTCGTCAGTTCTTCGGCGATGGCGAAGTTCCTGTTGCGCGGCGAGGTGATCGAATGAGTGCGGCTGTACCGTTGTGGGTCGAAGCCATAACCGGCCTGCTGCTGGTGGCGAGTGGCCTTTTTTCACTGACCGGTGCGGTGGGCCTGATACGGCTGAAGGACTTCTTCAGGCGCATGCATCCGGCTACGCTCGCCTATACCCTCGGTGCGTGGTGCGTCACGCTCGCCTCGATCGTTTTCTTCTCGGCGCTCGAGGCGCGCCTTTCCCTTCATGTCTGGGTAATCATCATACTGCTGGCCATTACGGCGCCGATTACCACTATCCTGCTTGCGCGCGCAGCGTTGTTTCGCATGCGCAGGGCCGGGGAAGACGTGCCGCCGCCACTGCGCAACGGCACATGATGCGGCCGGGCCAATAGAGCTTCATTGCCCGCCACACGAAATCCGTCTACCTATCAAAGAACCGTCTAGTCATTGCGGGCGCACCTGCGCATTCACTGTACTTCTCCGCTCAATGCCCTCCTGCACTACCAGTACATCGCATTTTGATCCTGCAAGAATGTGCCGCGTGACGCTGCCGACCAGCCATTCTTCGCCGACCGATCGTCCATGCTTGCCGATTACGATTAACTCGGCATCCAGCAACTGCTCTTTGGCGAGAATCACGCGGGATGCGTTGCCGTGCTCCACCGTTTGGGCAACGCGATATCGGTCGCCACCGAAATCACGAGCGATGTTCCGAAGGGAATCGACTGCCTTCATCCTTGCTTCATTCCGGTAATTTGTTATGGAAGCTTTGTCAACGCTGGCCCGTCGCAGCTGGCCTTCGAAAGGAACCTCATAGGCATGCACCGCCGTAATATCGGCGTTCGGCGCAATCCAGGTTGCTTGCAAAAGCGCGTTCAAGGAGTAGTCGGAGAAATCGACGGCGACAAGGACGCGTTCATAAGCTGTTTCGGCCTGGCGTTTTACGACTAACATGGGCCTTTTGCACTTTCCCAGCAAGCGTTCTGCCGTGGTCCCAAGGATTGCTTCTCGCGGCCAGTTAAACCCATGGGCGCCAACGACCAGCATGTCGGTTTCGACGCTGGCCAACAGAATCTCATCCAACACATGTCCAACCGCAACCCGGGCAGTCACCTCGATGCCGGCCTTGCGAGCGAGGACGTCGGCCTGCTGCTGTAAGGCGTGCGGGACGTTCTCAAGCAACTGATCTGGCACGTCGGGCGATGTGCGGAACAGGTCACGCAGCGCATCCAGAGACGGCTTGCTAATTACATGCAACAGATCCAGCTGCGCGTGCCGTTCGGCAGCGAGCAAGGCGGCACGATAAGACGCCCTTTCCGCCTCTTCCGAGAAATCGGTTGCAGCGAGAATTCGGTTCAAGTCACTCATACGATGCTCTCCGTTCTTGCAGTGACCGGCATTGACATGTTGAAAGCATACGCGAGTGTTCGTCCACTATATGATCATCGCGGTGTGGCTGCATTCCCCGGTGATGGACGTCGAAAGTTCGCTCGAATCGAATTGAGGTTAATTTAGGAACTGCACTGCCCCCGTTTTCAGGTTGTACATCGCGCCAGCGATCTTGATAGCGCCGCTGCTCTCGAGCTCGGCGAGCACCGGGCTGGACTTGCGGATGTCGGTGATCGTAACTTCAACATTCTTGCGGGCCACTGCATCCACGAAGTCATAATTATTCGCTGAACGTTCACCGCCATACTCGGTCGCTTCCACTGAGGGTTTGATTTTAGCCAGCAGCCCAGTGAGATTGCCGAGTTCGGCGTTGGCGATGGCGCCCTTGATCGCGCCGCATGCGGTGTGGCCCATGACCAGCACGAGCTTGGCCCCCGCCAGTTTGCACGCGAATTCCATGCTGCCGAGGATGTCGTCGTTCTGGACATTACCGGCGACCCGGCAATTGAAGATATCGCCGATGCCGAGGTCCATGATGACCTCAGCCGGCGCACGCGAGTCGATGCAACTCAGGAGTACCGCCGCGGGATACTGGCCCTCCGCGCTTGCCTCCTGCTCGCGCAGATAATTGCGGTCCTTTCTTTCGCCTTTGCGAAAGCGCGCGTTCCCGTCTTTCATTAACTTGATAATTTGATCTGGCGTCAGATGGTCCCGTTGCGCCTGGGTC
>JBJMWI010000080.1:0-64309 GCA_045810225.1 Burkholderiales bacterium | reverse complement strand
GGATATGGAAAAGCGGCATGATATTGAGCCCGCGATCGCTGGCAGTGAATGAGACCGTGCTGCATACGTTGCGCGCCGAAGCGCAAATGTTGTGCTGAGACAGCGGTACGATCTTCGGGCGCGACGTGGTGCCGGAAGTGTGCAGCACCAGCGCAGTATCCTGCGTTGCAGCCGCACCGGGTTTTGCCGCAGGTCGCGCGGCGAGCGTTTCAGGGAATTCCAGCGCAAAGCTGCCAGCGCCCCTTTCGGGTGAAGGCACAAGCCGGACCAGTGCGATGCCGAGGCGTCTCGCAACCTCGACGGCCGGCGAGGACAGCTCTGAGCCGACGATTAACAGCCTGGCCTTCAGATCGGTCAGGTAAAACTCGAACTCATCGGCACGATATGCCGGATTCAACGGCGCCGCAGTCGCACCGGCGGCGACGCACAGGAACGCCGATGCCATTTCGGGGCCATTGTCGAGCACGATGGCAATGCGGTCGTTGCGGCCGACTCCGCGCGAGTTGAGCGCGGCAACTGTATCGGCTGCGAGTTTGCGCAGCGACCGGTACGACAACGGCGCGCCGCCAGGGGAGCTTAGCGCAGTCGCATCGTCGGCCCCCTGTTCCAGCAATTCCATTACGGTTGCAGCAGCAGCGCTCATGCTAATGTCCTCGCATAATAAAGTTGTGATCGTGGCCGTCTAGCTGGCGACGTTGAGCCGGCCGTGCCGCGCGTTCAATGTCTTCGCCAACAGACTGGCGCACGCAAACACCGCGCTGATATGCGGGGTCGGCGTGCCGGTCAAGCGACCGAGTTCTACGACCGAACCGACCAGTGCTTCGATCT
The DNA here is from genome assembly GCA_045810225.1 of Burkholderiales bacterium. Taxonomy (GTDB): domain Bacteria; phylum Pseudomonadota; class Gammaproteobacteria; order Burkholderiales; family JACQAP01; genus JACQAP01. Next base: position 63,481 of record JBJMWI010000080.1, on the reverse strand, counting down.
CGATCGGCCTGCCCTGTTCGATGTCTTGCAGCATCGAGGTTTTGTGAGCACCTACTTTTTCCGCGCCCGCGATGCGTCGCTCGATGCTGACGCGAAACGCGATGCCGAGCTTCTGCGCGATCGTCTCGGCCTCGGTCATCATCTTAGTGGCGAGATCGCGCGTGAGCGCAAACTGGCAGATATCTACCAATGTTGCATGGGTCAGCGCGCTGATTGGATTGAAGCTCAGATTGCCCCATAGCTTCAGCCAGATTTCGCTGCGAATTTCATGGGTGATGGGCGCCTTGAAGCCGGCCTTGATCAGGCTTGCCGCGATCGCCTGAAGCCGTGGGGTGCTGGTGCCGTCGAGTTCGCCGAGCGTGAAGCGGTTTCCTTCCACTACTTGCACGACGCCTGGCGCGACCAGGTTCGCTGCCGGATAGACGACGCAACCGATGATTCGCGCCGGGTCGATATGGCGGGCGATGGTGCCGTCGGGGTCTGCAGCTGCAACGGGTTTGCCTCCGTATTCGCCTCCGTGTTTCTGGAAATACCACCACGGGATACCGTTCTGCATGGTGACGACGCTGGTTTGCTCATGAAACAGTGTTCCCAGCTCGGGCGCGACGGCGGAAACCTGGTGCGCCTTTACGGTCAGCAGCACGACATCCTGCACGCCCGCTTCGCTGATTTTTTCGCTGGCCCGCGCCCGGCTGGCCTGCAGTTCCGAGCCATCCTCCAGGATCAGCTTCATTCCGTGGCGGCGGATGGCGTCAAAATTTGCCCCGCGCGCGATGAAAGTCACGTCCTCGCCGGACGCAGCGAGCTTTGCGCCCAGGTAGCCGCCGATGGCTCCTGCGCCGACGATTGCGATTCTCATGGCAAAGTTCCTGGACGATGCTTCACGCGTATTGGTTAGAGAGGCTGCTGACGCGCTATTTTCTCACGGCGGAGCGCCGCGGCTTTAACAGCAACAATGCCGAGAAAGCCGCAATGACATTCATCGCGTTTGCGGCGACGGACACCGTCTGCTACTACCACTCAATCGAATTCTTGCGTAATCGTGACTCCGCGTCACGGTTTCCCGAGGCGCGCCTTTTGCTAGAATGCCCGTTTACTTGGGCCGGCCGGATGCCGCTTCTCGAAATTCGCAATGTCACGCGGCGCTTCGGTACGTTCGCGGCGGTCGACCAGGTCAGTCTCAACATCGAGGCGGGCGAATTCTTCACTTTGCTGGGCCCGTCCGGCTGCGGAAAAACCACGCTGCTGCGCATGATTGCCGGCTTCGACGTGCCGGATGGTGGCAGCATCCTGCTCGACGGCAGGGACATGGTTGGAATTCCTCCCGAAGCCCGTAATGTTCACACTGTGTTCCAGAGCTATGCACTGTTTCCGCACATGAGCGTGGAAAGCAACGTTGCATTTCCGCTCAAGATGGCCAATGTCGACCCGGAACGGATCGCACAGCGTGTGGAGGAAACCCTTGAGGACGTGCGTTTGACCGGCCTCGGCAAACGCTATCCAAACGAATTATCTGGTGGCCAGAAGCAGCGCGTGGCCGTAGCTCGCGCGCTGATCAATCGCCCGAAATTGCTATTGCTGGATGAGCCGCTCGCCGCGCTGGATGCCAAGCTCAAGGAAAGCGTGCAGCTGGAATTGATCGCGCTGCAAAAGGAAATCGGCATAACGTTTGTTTACGTGACCCACGACCAGAGCGAGGCGCTAGCCCTGTCACACCGGATTGCGGTCATGAACCAGGGGCGAGTGGAACAGGTGGACGAGCCCTCTAAAATCTACGGATTCCCCAAGAATCGTTTCGTCGCGGACTTCATCGGCCAGTGCAATTTGCTTGAGGGACAAATCAAGGCCTGTGCCGGCGAGCGCATGACAGTGGCGTTATCCGGCATGGGTGATGTGGTGGCAATGAATATGGAAGGCGATGCGCCGGGGCTGAAAGGCGCACTGGCGTTGCGACCGGAAAAAGTGGCAAGCGGGCGTGAACTTCCATTGGATCCCGAAACCAACCGCTTTACCGGCAAGGTGCATGATCTGCTGTATCTCGGCGATGTAACGATCTACCTCGTCGAACTCGCCGGCGGCATGCGCATTGAAGCGCTACTGCCGAATTCGGCGGCCGGTCGCACCAAATTCTTCGAGGCGGGCGACGAGGTACAGATTGCATGGCGCCATGACGCCGGCCATTTTCTGAACGACTGAAACGATGGCGGCACCCCATAACCGCCTGCACAAGTGGCTGATCAGCGGGCCGCCGCTGGCGTACCTGATCGTGTTCTTTGCCATACCAGTGCTCATCATGGTACTGGCCTCCTTCCGCAATCCAGGGGAGTTCGGCGGGCTGGCGCCGCTTCTGAATGAAGAATCCGGTGGACTGCCACTCGATCTGACCACCGAGAACTATGGGCGCTTCTTTGGCGATTTTCTTTATACGGAGCTGTTCCTCAAGTCACTGGCTTACGCGGCGGTCACGACGCTCGTGTGCCTGCTGATTGCTTATCCGCTGGCGATGTTGATTGCGCGTAGCCCCAAGAGACATCGCGATCTGCTGGTGCTGCTCGTTATCCTGCCGTTCTGGTCGAATTTTCTGATTCGGGTGTACGCATGGATGATCATCCTTGGCCCGCAATCAGTATTTGTGACCGCACTGAACCATATCGTCGGCTGGCTTGGGTTAGCACCCCTTACGCTGCTGTACACGCCTTTCGCGGTCATCATCGGCTTGGTTTATGTGCATCTGCCATTCATGGTATTGCCGTTGTACGCCAATCTCGAAAAGCACGATCCGGCTTTGCTGGATGCCGCGCAGGATTTGGGCGCCAACGCGTGGCGGCGTTTCTGGCGCGTCACATTTCCGTTGTCACTGCCGGGAGTGTATGCCGGTGCGGCATTGGTTTTCATTCCCGCGCTTGGCATCTTTGCGATTCCGGATATTCTGGGCGGCACCGAAGGCATCATGATCGGCAACGTCATCAAGCAACAATTTCTGGACACACGCGATTGGCCGTTCGGCAGCGTACTGTCGATGGTCTTGACTGTCCTGGCTGTGGTTCTTGCCGGCGCGGCCGCCTGGATTGCGAAGCGGGCGCGCACATGAACAAGCGCGCCCTGGCTCTTTGGGTGGCTGCCATCCTCGCCTATATGTTTCTCTATGCGCCGCTGGCGATCGTGGTGGTCTATTCCTTCAACGATTCCAGGCTCAATGCCGAATGGGTTGGTTTTACGCTTGCCTGGTATGAAAAACTTTTTCATAACGAAAAAATGCTTCAGGCGGCCTGGAATTCGCTGCTGATCGGTGTCACGGCGAGTGCCGTATCCACGGTGTTCGGTACGATGGCCGGCTATGCGATGTATCGCTTCAGAATGCGGTTGTTGCCCGTGTTGATACTTGCGCCGATCGCGATTCCTGAAATACTCATGGGCGTTTCGCTGCTGATCTTTTTCGTGCTGCTGAATATTTCGCTCGGCATGGTTTCAATCGTGCTGTCGCACATCGCTTTCTGCATTGGTTTCGTCGCCATCGTCGTTCGCTCGCGCCTGGCCGGCATGGATGAAAGCCTGACCGAGGCGGCGCGCGATCTGGGAGCGACGCCCTGGAATGCCTTTCGGCTGGTTACCCTGCCACTGATCATGCCCGGCGTAGTGGCAGGCGCACTAATGGCGTTTACGCTTTCGATCGACGATTTCGTCATTACGTTCTTTACTGCGGGAGTGGGGTCGACCACCTTGCCACTGCAGATCTATACGATGGTGAAAATCGCCGTCACGCCCGAAGTCAACGCCGTTTCCACCTTGCTGATGATGCTCACGCTGGCATTGATCCTGATTGCGTCGCGACTCGCGCCCGGGTCATTACGCAGCCAATAACGGCGTCCGCTGGAGCAATGGCTCTGGACGCACCAGCCGGCTTTGCCTAAGCTAGCGCAGGACCAAGAACAACGTGCTTCGCCAAATCACGGAGACCACCATGAGAAAGTTGTTGTGCCTGTTGTTGTTAGCCGCTCTTCCGGCAATTGCCGCAGATGAACTGCATCTTTATAACTGGAACGATTACATCGCCCCGGAATCGGTCAAGGAATTCGAGGCGCAATGCAAGTGCAAAGTGGTGCAGGATTTCTATGGCGATAACGAAGAACTGGTCGCCAAGCTGGCGGCGGGGGCCAAAGGCTACGACGTGATGGTGCCGACTTCCAATTATGTAGCCGGCATGGCCAAGGCCGGCTGGTTGCAGCCGCTCGACAAGAGCAAGCTGCCCAATTTCAAGAATCTGATGCCGGCTTATCTGAATACTCCATTCGATCCAGGCAACAAGTATTCCGTTCCCTACGCCATGTCGATTACGCTGATCGGCTACAACGATCAGAAGATGAAGGAACTAGGCATCACGGTGGACTCTTGGGCGGTGATTTTCGATCCCAAGATCCTGCAAAAAATAAAAGGCAAGATCACCGTGCTGGACAGCCAGGCGGAAGTCATGGCCGCCGCACTCAAGTATCTGGGTCACTCGGTAAATGACCGCGATCCGGCACATTGGAATCAAGCCAAGGAAGTCATCCTGAAGGCCAAGCCGTACTGGGCAGCCTTCATGGCGCAGGGATACATCAAGGAACTTTCCACCGGCAACATCTGGGTGGTGCACGGTTACTCGAACGACATTTTCCAGGCCGATGCCGGCGCGCAGGAAGCCAAGCAGAAATTCCGCATCCGCCATGCGTTGCCGAAGGAAGGCGCCGTGCTGGCATTGGATGCGATGGTCATTGCAAAAACGGCACCACGTCCGGACCTGGCTCACCAGTTCATCAATTTTATGCTGGAGGGCAAGAACTCCGCGGCGCTGACTAACATTACCGGTTCCGGCAATCCGAATGCCGAGGCCATCCAATACATCAAACCGGAAATAAAATCCATCAAGGCGGTGTTTCCGGATGCCCAGTCTGCCAAGCGATTGGAACAGCTGAAGGACATGAACAAAAAAGAACGCCAGCTGCTCAACAAAATCTGGACGGAAATAAAGGCGAAATAGCGCTCGCGCCCCAGCTCGTTCTGTTTTTGGGAGGTTGTTGCGTCAGTTCAGGCGCTATGGCTTGCCGGTTTTTTGAGCAAGGCGCGCAATCTTGCGACCTCCGAGTCCGGCAGGAACGCGATACCTGCAGCGCGAGCCCTGCCGCTTCCGGATTCGAATTGCTGCGCCAGCAAATGTATGGCTGCTTCACCCTGTTCTGGCGCGCGCAAACTGACCTGATAGCCGGATCCACTGCGTAACAGCAACGCCACGGTCCGCTTTGCATACTGCCGCGCCAGTTCATTGGCAAAGCTGCCAATAATGCGCCGGCTCCATGCCGCTTCTGGCAAGCAAACCAGCACTGCATGCTGGCCTACATTCTCGAGTGGCAAGTCCCGCGCCCGTCGTAGATCGTCTTGGCGGGCGCGGCGCAACGTATCCAGTTCAGGGGCCTGTGCGCAGAATGCAAGTGGATCCGCATGCGGCCGCATGCGTAGGTACAGCGTTGCGGGATGGAAGTGAAGCTCGGCCAAATTTGCGCCGTAAGCGTTGTAGTTTAGGTTTTCGCCAAGATCTTTAAGGGTTTCGATATCACCCTTGCCAAGGCCCAGTTCAGCTGCCACGGCGTAAGCCTGTGCGGGCAGATTATCTCCGAAAGCAGCAACAATCGCCCACATGCGATGGCTGCCGGAAAGATATTGATCAACGATGAGGCTCGTGCAGGTGTCGGCCGAAACATCGATGTGGGGTTCCAGCAAGGGATGATCCGGGATTTCTCCGGCGAAATGATGATCGAAATAGCGAACGCGCGCCCCAGCTGCCAACGCTTGCAGCAGCGCCTCGCGATTCGAATCCAGCGAAACGTCCAGCACCACGACTTCGTCGCCCGACGTCGGGGAAATTTGACCAAGCAACCTGATGTCGCGCTTGACGCCCGTAATCAGCGTTGCCTCGCGCGGCTGGTCTAGCCGAAGCTGGTGCAGCGCGCAGAGTCCATCGGCATCGCCATTGAAGATGTCATAGAATCTCATGCTGCCGTCCGCGGTGAATGGATGGCCCCAGCGCGCACACACGACAACATGAGCGGTTCGCTTGCTTTTCCGCGCGCGCGCTACGCGCGCAACTCGAAACTGGTAGCCTATCTGACAGTAGCTTACCTGCTGCTGGTGGGGTATGCCAGCTTGTATCCCTTCTCGGATTGGCGCATTCCAAGTTACGAAGCTGCGCGTTTTCTGTTTGCCGGCTGGCCTCCGTACATTGGTGCCTCGGACGTGGTCGTGAATGTTCTTGCGTACTTTCCGCTTGGACTACTACTGACCTTGCTGTGGATGGGATATCTGCCGCGTTTGCGGGCAATGGCATTAGGCGTAGGCATTGCGACACTGCTGAGCTTCGCTATCGAATTCGCGCAGGCGTATGTTCCGACGCGCATTCCCTCGAACGTTGACGTGCTAACCAATTCCATCGGTGGCTTGTGGGGAGCCACGGCCGCGTACGCTTGGGGGGAACGCTGGCTGCTGTCGGGAGAATTGCATCGACTGCGGGAACGTCACTTTGAGGCCGGTGCGCGCACGGACCTGGCGTTCTTGCTGCTCTTCTTGTGGTTACTGACGCAATTCAACGCCGACAGCCTGCTGTTCGGCAACGGCAGCCTGCGGCATTTTGTTCCACTGAATTTCGGGTGGCACTATTCTGCGGAAGCCTACCTGCTGCTTGAAGCCAGCGTCACGGCGGTCAATCTCGTTGGTGTGGCTTGCCTGGTTGGGACGGTCGCGCGATCCTTCGCCGCAACAGCCGTGGCCGTCACAGTTGTCATGCTTACAGCGCTTGCGCTGAAAACGATCGCTGCCATGGCGTTGTTTGTCCCGGGTAACCCCGGCGCGTGGCTAACGCCGGGGTCGGCGCTTGGGTTGGTGGCCGGTCTGACGGTATGGCCGCTACTGTCGAGAAGCACGCCCGTGCAGTTGATGCGCGCTTCGGCGTTTTGCTTTGCCGCGGGGGTCGTTCTGGTCAATCTGGCGCCGGAAAATCCGTATCTGATCGCGGCGCTCAGGGTTCTGCAGCGCGGTCACTTGCTGCCGCTAAACGCCATGATTGGACTTGTGTCGTCCTGGTGGCCGGCACTGGTACTGGTGTACTGCGTGTTCTGGCTTCGGACCGGCGCGGCCGTTCGCAAAACCGGCCCGGGCGACGTTGCGCATGCGAAGGAGAATACATTATGAGAAAACCGGCGCAGGCGACTGCCGGGATGGATAGCCTGCAGGAGCTGCGCGAACGACTGCGGCATTTCGCAGCCGAACGCGACTGGAACCAATTTCATGGACCGAAGAACCTGGCCATGTCCGTCGCCATCGAAGCAGCGGAAATCATGGAACACTTCCAATGGCTCACGCCATTGCAAAGCAGCGAATTAAGTCAGCAGGCGCGCCGCGAAGTTGCGCATGAGATGGCGGACGTGCTGCTATACCTTGTTAGACTGGCCGATGTGCTTGATATCGATTTGGCCTCCGCGGCTCGGGAAAAAATAGCGCTGAACGCGCAAAAGTACCCCGTGTCACGGGGTTTATAATTGAATATCTGACGAGGACTTCAGTTGAGCTACTACAAACATCATGTGTTCTTCTGCTGTAACCAGCGCAAGAACGGGGAGGCTTGTTGCGCAAACCATGACGCGCAGAAAATGCGCGACTATGCCAAATCGAAAGTTAAGTCACTGCAACTCGTAGGACGGGGAAAGGTGCGCATCAATCAGGCGGGTTGCCTTGATCGTTGCGAAGAGGGGCCGGTGATCGTGGTCTATCCCGAGGAGGTCTGGTACACCTACGTCGATCAGGATGACATCGACGAGATCATCGAGCAACATCTGGTGAATGGCCGCATCGTCGATCGCCTACGCATTTGAAAGCCCCACCGGCCCGAAAGCTTTCCATCGACGGGCCAGCAGGAAGCCTGGAGATCGCCATCAATGAATCGGTCGAAGAGCCGCGCGGCCTCGCGTTGCTCGCCCATCCCCACCCGCTGTATGGAGGCACGCTGGATAACAAGGTCGTGCAGACACTGGCGAAAGCGTTTGTAGCGCTGGGTTACTGTGCGCTGCGGTTAAATTTCCGCGGCGTTGGATCCAGTAGCGGCGTATTCGATGAGGGACGTGGCGAAGTCGACGATTTTCTGGCGCTCGCCGATTATGGGCGGCGTACCTACGGCGAACGCGAGCTCGCAATCGGTGGATTTTCGTTTGGGGCATTTATCGCAGCCTCTGTGGTGCAAGCGCTCGCGCCGAGGCACCTGGTGTTGGCCGCACCTGCCGTTGGGCGCTTTCCGCTCGGCAGCGTTCCGGTCAATACGCTCGTGATCCATGGAGAGGAAGACGACGTCGCGCCCCTGAAAGAAGTATTCGACTGGGCCAGACCACAGGCATTGCCGGTGATTGTGTTTCCGGGTGCCGGCCATTTTTTCCATGGCAGTCTGGTCCAGTTGCAGCGCGTTGTTGAGCGGCATTGCCGCGCCGAATGACTCCGCTGGTCTACACCCACAAAAATATGGCTTCGGCAGCGGCTGTCGGGTTCCAACTGGGTTCCTGAAGAGCTAACCCATGTTGTGGATCAAATCGTTTCACATCATTTTCATGGTCACGTGGTTTGCCGGCTTGTTCTATCTGCCGCGCCTGTTTGTCTATCACGCCATGAGCACGGACACGGTGAGCCGTGAGCGTTTCAAGATTATGGAACGCAAACTGTTCTACGGAATCATGACCCCTGGGGCCGCGCTGACGATCGGGTTTGGTATCTGGCTCTGGCTGGGTTATGGTTTTAATGGCGAGTGGCTGCATGCCAAGATCGGGCTGGTCGGAGCGCTGGTCTGCTATCACATTTACTGCGGCAAGCTGATGAATGATTTCAAACATGACCGCAATCATCATGGTCACGTGTTCTACCGCCTGTTTAACGAATTCCCGGTGATTGTTTTGATAGCGATCATTCTGCTGGTGGAACTGCAGCCATTCTGATGGGGATCAAGCAGGCAACGGCACCGCTTGTTTTTGTCATTGCTGCATTCGCGTGCACATTGCCGCACGCGGCCCAGCCGACCACGCGCATCCTGATTCAAAGTTCGCCGGTAGCCGGATTCCAGTTCCACGAAGGCAAGCAGCTATGGAATGAACTGAAGGTGGGCGATGTCCTGATGCTGGTACGTGAACCAGACAATCCCCACGATGCGCGCGCCGTGCGCGTGCACTGGAATGGCCACCTGCTGGGCTATGTGCCACGAGCACAAAACGACGCGGTGGCGCGACAACTCGATCGCGGCAACAAGCTAGAAGCGCGTATCGTGCGGCTGACGAAACACCGTGATCCCTGGAAGCGCATCGAATTCGAGGTTTTCCTGCGCCTGTAGCGTTGCCTTACTTTTTACTTCCGCCTAAGTTTTGAATTACGACCAATGACCGACCCAGAGATGCAAAATTTTTTTGCGCCTTGCCCACGCGGGCTCGAGACAGTTCTTGCTGACGAACTGGCCGAATTGGGCGCGCAAGAAATAACTAATACGGACGGCGGGGTAGGCTTTTCCGGTTCAATGACATTGGCGTACGCCACCAATCTGCACAGCCGCATCGCCAGCCGGATTCTATGGCAAATCGGATCTGGCCCTTACCACAGCGAAGAAGATGTCTACCGAGGTATCAACGTGTTGGATTGGCCGCAGTGGTTCGACGGCGCGCTGACGATACGGGTCAACGTCGCTGCCATACGCAGCCCGCTGGAAAGTCTTGATTTCATCACGCTGCGCATCAAGGACGCGGTCTGCGACAGCTTTCGCCTGCATACCGGCAAGCGACCGAATGTGGACACGGCCCAGCCCGATGTGCGTATTCATGCTTTTTTGGAGATGGATCGTTTTACCTTATATCTGGATACTTCCGGGGAACCGCTGTTCAAGCGCGGTGCGCGAAAGAGCGGCGGCCAGGCACCGTTGCGCGAAAACCTTGCCGCGGGCATCCTCAAACTTTGCGGCTGGACGCCCGATGTACCGCTGCTCGATCCAATGTGCGGCAGTGGTACCTTCCTGATCGAGGCGCTGCAAATTGCGCGTGGAATTGCACCTGGCTCGCGCCGCGGGTTTGCGTTTGAAAAATTGCGCAACTTTGATGCGGCGGCCTGGCACGCCATCAAGGCGGCGGCCCAAGCGCGTCAGGGCCAGCACCCGGCAGCAATCTTCGGCAGCGATCTCTATGGCGATGCGTTAAAACTCGCGCGTTCGAACCTCGAGGCCGCGGGCCTGGCCGATGAGGTTAATCTCAAGCAGGCTAATTTTCTGGAGCTCTCTGCGCCTGCTGCCGACGGCATGCTGGTTATGAATCCGCCATACGGTGTACGCTTGGGCGAGCAAAAGGAACTGGAGATTTTATACCCGCAGATAGGGGACGTCCTGAAGCGGAAGTTTGCTGGCTGGCGCGCCTATCTGTTCACGGCCGATCTGCGCCTGCCGAAACTTATCGGACTATCGCCGTCGAGACGCACGCCCCTCTATAACGGCGCGCTGGAGTGCCGCTTATACGAATTCAAAATGGTCTCGGGTGCGATGCGACGGGAGAAAAAAGCCGAGAAAAAACACTGAAGCTTGGAGCAAACCAGGCATCGCGTCCTTCTTCACAATGTGCTGGCATTACACGATGTTCAAATGATCCACGCCGGTGGTCAGGTCGCGATCGCGAGTCTCCTTGCCGTGCAGCTTGATCTGCAGGCGTAGCTCGTTCATCGAGTCGGCGTTACGCATGGCATCCTCGTAGCCGATTTTGCCGCCCTCGTACAAATCGAACAACGCCTGATCGAAGGTCTGCATGCCCATTTCCCGGGATTTTTTCATTATTTCCTTTATCTCGTGGACTTCGCCTTTGAAAATCAGATCGGAAATCAGTGGAGAATTCAGAAGAATTTCTATCGCCGCTGCACGGCCCTTTGTTTCTTTCAGTGGAATCAATCGTTGTGACACCAGGCCCTTCAGATTGAGCGACAAATCCATCAGTAATTGCGGCCGGCGTTCTTCCGGGAAGAAATTGATGATGCGGTCCAGTGCCTGATTGGCGCTGTTGGCATGCAGGGTACACATGCATAAGTGCCCGGTTTCCGCGAACGCAATCGCATGTTCCATGGTTTCGCGTTCCCGCACTTCGCCGATCAGAATAACGTCGGGCGCCTGGCGCAAGGTATTCTTCAGCGCCGACTCCCAAGATTCGGTATCGACACCGACTTCGCGCTGGGTCACCAGGCAGTTCTTGTGATCGTGGACGTATTCGATGGGATCTTCAATCGTGATGATATGGCCGTGGCTGTTCTCATTGCGGTAGCCGATCATGGCGGCCAATGTGGTTGATTTACCGGAGCCCGTGCCGCCCACCAGAATCACCAGGCCGCGCTTCGTCATTGCCACATCCTTCAGCACCGGTGGCAGGCCCAGATCCTCCATTTTCGGGATCGCCGTGGTGATGGTTCGCAGCACGATCCCGACCCGGGCCTGCTGTACAAAAGCGTTGACGCGAAAGCGTCCGATGCCAGGCGGGTTAATCGCGAAATTACATTCCTTGCTGGCTTCGAATTCCTGTGCTTGCTTGTCGTTCATGAGCGAGCGCGCCAGCTCCTGAGTGTGCTGCGGTGTAAGGCTCTGGTTCGATACCGGAGTCATTTTTCCGTCCAGTTTGAAGGCTGGCGGAAAACCGGCGGTGATGAAAAGGTCGGAAGCCCTTTTCGCCACCATGGCACGCAATAGTTCATGAATGAATTTGACCGCCTGATCTCGTTCCATGTGTTGTTCCCGGTGGTTTCGTGAAGTCCGCCGTCCTCGTTAGTTGAAAGCGTCCTTATTCGCAGCCTTCCCGCGCGCCTCTTCCTTGGTGATGATGTTGCGCTTGATCAGCTCAGTCAGATTCTGATCCAGCGTCTGCATCCCGAGCCCCTGGCCGGTCTGGATTGCAGAATACATTTGTGCGATCTTGGCTTCGCGGATCAGATTTCGAATGGCCGGAGTGCCGATCATGATCTCGTGTGCCGCGGCCCGGCCAGTGCCATCCTTGGTCTTGCACAGTGTCTGCGAAATGACGGCACGCAACGATTCTGAAAGCATCGCCCGCACCATTTCCTTCTCCGCCGCGGGAAACACGTCGATGATGCGATCCACCGTCTTTGCGGCAGAACTGGTGTGCAATGTCCCGAACACCAGGTGGCCGGTTTCGGCTGCCGTCAAGGCGAGGCGGATGGTTTCGAGATCGCGAAGTTCACCCACCAGGATGATATCGGGGTCCTCGCGCAGCGCACTGCGAAGCGCATTATTGAACGACAGCGTATGCGGGCCGACTTCGCGCTGGTTGATGAGGCATTTTTTGCTTTCGTGCACAAACTCGATCGGGTCCTCCACCGTCAAAATATGACCCATTTCGTTCTCGTTGATGTCATTGACCATGGCTGCAAGCGTGGTGGACTTGCCTGAACCGGTGGGGCCGGTCACCAACACCACGCCGCGCGGGTACTGGGCAATTTCCTTGAAGATGACGGGCGCCTTAAGCTCCTCAAGGGTCAACACCTTGGACGGGATGGTCCGCATTACCGCGCCGGCTCCGCGGTTCTGGACAAAGGCATTGACGCGAAAACGGGCCAGATTTGGGATCGCAAAGGAAAAGTCGCACTCGAGGTTCTCTTCGTAGAACTTGCGTTGACCATCGTTCATGATGTCGTAGACCATGGCATGCACGTCCTTGTGTTCCATGGGCGGCAAATTGATGCGCCTGATGTCGCCATGCACCCTGATCATTGGAGGAAGACCGGCGGATAGATGCAAGTCGGAAGCTTTGTTTTTAACCACAAACGCGAGGAGCTCAGCAATGTCCATCAACGGTTCTCCGGCCACAAGAGTATGGGAACAACCTATGCCGGCGGCTTCGGCCCAGAACAAAAATGCTCGCTGCATTCGATGGTTACAATGAAGAATGCAAGAGGATTATGACCATAATAGCGGCCCGCTTGCAAGCCGTACGCGACCGCATACGCGCAGCGGCCCTAAGCGCGGGCAGATGCCCGGATGACATCGGGCTGCTTGCGGTCAGCAAGACGTTCTCGCCAGCTGCCGTGGCAGAAGCGCACGCCGCAGGCCAATGTGCGTTTGGAGAGAACTATTTGCAGGAAGCGCTGGGAAAAATGCAGGCTTTGGCTCTTATGCCGGGCATTGCGACCGCTAAATTGGGTGACGTCGCAGTGCAGCGGCAAGAGCCATCCCCGCAAGCGGGGCCCCTGCTCCTGCCTCTGGAGTGGCATGACGCCTCAGGACCGCAGGACGCAGAAAAACGGGAGGGCGACATGCGCCCCTCCGTCGGTGTCGCATCCCCGCAAGCGGGGCCCCTGCTCCTGCCTCTGGAGTGGCATGACGCGTCCGGACAGCGGCAAGGAGAACAAGAGGCGGGCGACATGCGCCACACCGCCGGGGTCGCATCCCCGCAAGCGGGTCCCCTGCTCCTGCCTCTGGAGTGGCACTTCATCGGTCCGATCCAGAGCAACAAAACGCGTCAGATTGCAGAGCACTTCAGCTGGGTGCATGGGGTTGACCGCATCAAAATAGCCGAACGGCTTTCCGCTGCACGACCTGCGCATAAGGGGCCGCTGCAAATCTGCCTCCAGGTCAATGTCAGCGGTGAACAGAGCAAAAGCGGTGTTCAGCCCGAGGACGTTGTCCGGCTGGCTCAGGCCGTCAGCCAGCTACCGCTTTTGCGGCTGAGAGGACTCATGGCGATTCCCGAGCCTACCGACGATAGCGCCGTGCAGCGGGCGCGTTTCCGAGTGGTGCGGCAGCTTAAGGAGGAAATTACTCGCCACGGCATCGAACTGGATACCTTGTCTATGGGCATGTCCGACGATCTGGAAGCCGCCATTGCGGAGGGCGCTACGCTGGTACGGGTCGGGCGTGCGATCTTCGGGGAACGGTCGCCTGCTCGCGCCTGATCGCTTATTTGCCCGCGATGGCGCGGCCCACCTATACTGGCCCGCCGGACGCGACAGCGATTTCCGGCCGAACAATCGTGCCGGTTCGCCGACCGGTATCAAAGTTTACTGACATGAACAAGGGAGAAAAGGAATGAACATAAGCAATATGGTCGCGGCAGGGCTGCTGTTGGGGTTGTCGGGCATCGCATCGGCGGCAAAGCCGGGATATTTGCACGTAACCGAAAGCGTTGAAATCAACGCGCCTGTTGCAAAAGTCTGGAGCCTGGTCAAGGACTGGAACGGCCTGCACAAATGGCATCCGGCTTTCTCTAACACCGAAATCAAATCCGGTACGAATAATAAGGTCGGCGCGGTGCGTACGTTAACCATGGCTAATGGCGGAGCGACGTTCAACGAAGAACTGGACGGATTCAGTGACAAGCAGAAAAAGTACAGTTACCGGATCATCACCGATTCGCCGCTGCCCGTAGCGGATTATTCTTCCACTATTCAAGTCAAGTCCGGCAAAACCAAAGGCACGTCGACCATGGTCTGGAAAGGCAAATTCAAGCGCAAGGTGGCCGACAATCCGCCGGCTGGACAGGACGATGCAAGCGTCAAAAAGGCCATTAGCGGCGCATATCAAGCGGGCCTGCAGAACGTCAAGAAGATGGCGGAAACGAAGTAAAAAAGTGATCGCGGCGCGGGTGTTTCCGCGCCGCGCGTCACGCTTGGCACAACGGCGCCTTTAAAGCGATGCGCATACTTTTCATAGGCGGCGGCAACATGGCGTCCGCTCTGATCGGCGGGATGTTACAGCGGGGCTTCCACCCCGGCGACCTTCGCGCCGTGGATGTCATGCAGTCCGCGCGCGAGCAGCTTGCGCAGCGATTTGGCGTACGCGCGAACGCAGAACTCACCAATGAAATCGCGGAGGACGTGGTTCTGCTGGCGGTCAAACCGCAGCATATGCACGAGATGGCGCTGGCATTGCGAAGCTACTTGCGCGGACAGTTGGTCATCAGCATCGCAGCCGGAATCCGGACTCATGACCTTGCACGCTGGCTCGGTGGGCACGATCGCATCGTGCGTGCCATGCCCAATACGCCTGCACTGATCGGATCTGGCGTGTCCGGGCTATTCGCTTCGGCCGCAATTGGCCAGGAGGACAGGGATTGCGCGCAGAAGATTCTTGGCGCCGTGGGTGGCGTAGTTTGGGTGGCTAATGAGCCCGATATAGATGCAGTGACGGCAGTATCCGGTAGCGGACCGGCCTATGTTTTTTACTTCATTGAAGCACTCGAACAGGCGGCGCTGGAACTGGGCCTTGATGACAGGCAGGCGCGCGAGTTGGCCGTTCAGACCTTTGTTGGAGCTGGCGCGCTTGTGGCCGGCAGTGACGACCCGGCGGCCGTTCTGCGCGCGCGCGTAACATCAAAGGCAGGGACCACGGAAGCAGCATTGCTTTCCATGGAAGCGCATCAGATTAAAAGCAGGATCGTGGAAGCCGTGCATGCCGCAGCCAGAAGAGCAAGCGAGCTTGGCGACCAGTTTGGCAAAATGTGAAAACGCAGACGGATCAATAGGGCCGCGATAAACATGAATCAGGTGCTGATATTCCTGCTCGAAACTTTTCTTGGCCTGTTTTCGTTGGCGCTGCTGATGCGTTTTTATCTGCAGGCGGTACGAGCGCCCGCTCGCAACCCACTGTCGCAGTTCCTCACAGCGTTGACGGATTTCATGGTACGCCCGACCCGCCGCGTCATCCCCGGCTTGTGGGGATATGACCTTTCCACGCTATTGCTGGCCTGGGTGACGGAATTGGTTCTGGTCAGCAGTGTGCTTGCCCTAAAAGGCTACCAGCTCGGGCCAGGCGTAGGGTCGGCCGTGGTCGGACTTATGCTACTGTCAACCCTGAATCTGCTGAAGCTCTTCCTCTACATACTCATGGTCGCGGTGTTCGCGCAAGCGATTTTGTCTTTCGTCGCCCCACGCGGACCGGCGACCGCGGTTCTTGCCAGCCTGACTCGGCCGTTTCTCTCGGTGTTCCAACGCCGCGTAGCGCCCATCGGGGGCGTGGATCTTTCGCCGCTGTTTGTGCTGGTGATTTGCCAGATTTTACTGATGTGGCCGGTGACCGCGTTGGAACAGGCCATCACCCGCATGCTTTGACGCTGCCAGTGACCAGTTCCTGGTATCGCTACTATCCGGAGCGCGGGCTGCTGACACTGAATCTGCATGTGCAGCCCAATGCCAAGCGATCCGAATTCGGAGGTCTCCATGCGGGGCAGCTTAAGGTGCGGCTTAATGCCCCGGCTGTAGACGGCAAAGCAAACGAGTGTCTGCTTCGATTCCTCGCGGACGAGTTTGATCTGCCGGGCGGCCGGGTTATGATTCGCTGTGGCAGTCACGGGCGCACCAAGATCGTCGATATCTACGGCCAGGGCGAAATCCTCATGGCGCGGGTGAAACAGCTTCTGCACTCATGACCAGCGATCTCGAAAACCAGGTCACGGCATACCAGCAATGGCGCGACGAATTGCGCGATTGCATACAGTCCTACCAGAATTGGCTGGAGGACCATGGTCACGCCGACATCCAGCGCAGCCTGCGCATCTATGATTTAGTCGAAAGCCTGCGCAACGATCGCATGATCCTCGCTTTCCTCGCCGAATTTTCGCGCGGAAAAACCGAGTTGATCAACGCAATGTTCTTCTCGGATTTCAAGCAACGGCTGCTGCCATCGGATGTCGGCCGCACGACGATGTGTCCGACCGAAATTTTTTTCGATGCAGCCGAAGAACCCTACATCAAGCTGCTGCCGATTGAGTCCCGCAAGGGCGACGAAAGCATCGCGGCACTCAAGCACAAGCCGGTTGAGTGGGTCAAAATAAAACTCAACCTGTCTTCACAGGAAGAGATGGCGGCAGCGATGTGCAGCCTCGCGCAGGTCAAGTCAGTGACCGTGGAAGAGGCCAGCCGGCTCGGACTGCTCGATGAAGCAGACTTCGTGACGACCACGGTGGTCGTTAAGCAAGGCGGCAAAGTGGAAATTCCATGCTGGCGCCACGCGCTGATCAACTACCCGCATCCTTTGCTCAAGAAGGGATTGGTCATTCTTGATACGCCTGGTCTGAACGCGCTCGGCACAGAACCGGAGTTGACACTGTCCATGATCCCGAGCGCACATGCCGTCCTGTTCCTGCTCGCCATGGACACTGGCGTAACCAAGTCCGATCTCGACGTCTGGCAAAAGTATGTGCAGAACTACGTGACGCGGCGCATTGCCGTGCTGAATAAGATCGATTTGATGTGGGACGATCTGAAAACTGATGAACAAATTGAAGTCGGAATTGAACGCCAACTAATCGAGACCTCCAGGATACTGGGATTGCCACGCGATCATGTCATCGCCCTGTCTGCGCAGAAGGGTTTGATCGGGCGCATACGCGGCGATGGGCCTTTGCTGGCAAGAAGCAGGATCGAAGTGCTTGAGCGCCTGTTGGCCGAGGAAGTCATCCCGTCGAAACAGCAAATACTGCGGGCTGCCGTGTCGCGCGAAATTGGCAATATGCTGGAGACGTCCCTGCAGAGCGCCACGGCTCAGCTCATCAGTACGCGCAGCGAATTGCAGGAAATGTCAAAGCTGTCTGGCAAAAACCGCGATCTTGCGAGATTGCTGCTCGCCAAGCTTGAGGAAGACAAGGCAAACTACATGCGGCACATGGAGAGCTTCAAGCGGTCCAGCGCCACGGTGTTCAAGCAGGGGAATGTACTGGTCGGCACGCTGGCCGATGAGCGGCTCGACGAAATGATGAGCCGCAGTCTTGCGTCGATCGAAGGCAGTTGGACTACGGCGGGACTCATGCGCAGCATGCAGGCGTTATTCGATACGTTTTCACGGCAGGCTGAAAAAATTCTGGAGTTCGCTACGGAAACGCGCAACTACGTTGACGGCATCTACAGCGAGTTCCATAAAATGTACGGCTTCCCAAAAATGACGCCGCCCGCACTGAACCTGGAGCGGCATATCCTGCGCATGCACTCGCTGCACCAGAATACCGAGCGCTTCTGCAAGGACCCGGTCAATGTGATGACCGAGAAACATTTTCTCGTTCGCCGCTTCTACAGCGGGCTGGTCGCACACGCGCGCGAATTATTCACGCAGTTGCGCCTGGAACTCGATGCGTGGGTCAATTCCGCATTGATGCCGCTGTCCGTCCAGCTGAAGGAGCATCAAAAATTGCTGGAACGCAGGGTTGAAAACCTGCGCAAGGTCGCAGGCGATATCAATACGCTGCAGGAGCGCGTCCGGCAACTCGAGCAGCAAAAGCTACAGTTTGGCAAGCAAGTGGAAGAGCTCATGCACATTCGCGATACCCTGCAACGCGATCCGGCGCAGATAAAAATCGCAAAAGTAGCTTGAGCCTGCCCGGCTACTGGCAGTCGCCGGGAACGTCGCTGGAGTCCTTCAGCGCTACGCATGCGCCGTACCGGTCTTGTATGCGCGCTGACGCGCAAAGCGATTTCGGCTGACATGCCATTTCTTAAAGATGTATCCCTGTCTGCCGTCGTGGCGGGCTTCGTGACGGTGCTGGTCGGGTTTACCAGCTCAGGCGTCATCGTGTTTCAGGCGGCCCACGCGCTCGGGGCGGCCACCCATGAAATTGCTTCCTGGATGTGGGCTCTTGGCCTGGGCATGGGGTTCACTTGCATAGCCCTATCGCTGCGTTATCGCATGCCGATTGTCACCGCCTGGTCTACGCCGGGCGCGGCGATGCTCATCACGTCGGCTGCAGGTATTTCGCTGGCGCAAGCGACCGGCGCGTTTTTGGTTTCTGCGCTGATGATTGCGCTGGCGGGATTTTCAGGCTGGTTCGAACGCGCCATGAATCGTATTCCGGTGTCCATCGCTTCCGGCATGCTGGCGGGCGTGCTGCTGCGTTTTGGACTGGAATTGTTTGTTGTCATGAAAGCGCAATTCATAATGGCTTTTGCAATGTTCATGGCGTACTTGATCATGCGGCGCACGTATCCGCGCTACGCGGTAATCACGGCGTTTGCACTGGGCATTGCGATTGCCGCTACGCAGGGCACGCTGCACATGGAATCGGTGAGTGTCGAATTGGCCAGGCCGGTCTGGGTGATGCCCGCACTCTCGCTCGGTGCACTGGTCGGCGTGGCAGTGCCCTTGTTCGTCGTGACCATGGCATCGCAAAATGTTCCCGGCGTCGCGGTGATTCGCGCTTCGGGTTATGCCATACCAATATCGCCAGTGGTTGGCTGGACTGGAGTGGCTAACTTTCTGTTGGCGCCGTTCGGTGCCTTTGCAATTAATCTCGCGGCCATCACCGCTGCAATCTGCATGGGACGCGAAGCGCATGAAGATCCCCAACGCCGCTATGTTGCCTCCATGTCTGCGGGCTTCTTCTACCTGCTGATCGGCTTGTTTGGCGCTACGGTCAGCGCGGTGTTTGCGGCCTTTCCCCATGAGTTGGTCGCGGCGATCGCGGGTCTTGCGCTCATCGGCACCATTGGCAATGGCCTATCGGTTGCGATGGCTGCCGAACGCGAACGCGAAGCCGCGCTCCTTACGTTCCTGGTGACAGCATCGGGCGTAACGCTGCTGGGAATCGGTTCGGCGTTCTGGGGCCTGGTTGCAGGAGGTGTAACGTTGGGGATATTGCGCACACGAGCGACCTGAGACACAGAAACCTATCCGGCGGCAGCGAGTCGAACTGACTCGGAAAGATGCGCCTTGCACGCAGGAGGACAATTCTAGGAGTGCGCTCTGATTCCGCGGCTGGCCGGATTTCGGATTCGGAGCGAACGTGGTGCAGCAACGCCTGAGCAGCAACATTCCCGCCCGGCTTGATCGGTTGCCCTGGTCGGCATGGCATTGGCGCGTCGTAATTGCCCTCGGCATCGCCTGGATGCTGGACGGGCTCGAAGTGACTTTGGTTGGGTCGATCGGCAGCGTTCTGGAACGACCCGATACGTTAGGCTTGTCCGCGCAGCAGATCGGCTGGGCCGGATCGGGTTACGTCGGGGGTGCCGTCATCGGCGCATTAGTTTTCGGCCGACTTGCGGATTCTTCTGGTCGCAAGCGCTTGTTCCTGCTTACGCTCGTGGTCTACGTTGCGGCCACTCTGGCGAGCGCGTTTTCGTACAACTTTACGACTTTCCTCGTGTGCCGATTCTTTACCGGATTTGGCATCGGCGGAGAATACGCGGCAATCAATTCGGCGATAGATGAGCTGGTTCCAGCACGCGTGCGCGGACAGGTGAGCCTTGCAATCAATGGCAGCTTTTGGGTCGGCGCCGCAGTGGGCGCAGGACTGAGCCTCGTGCTGCTGGACACGCGGCTATTCCATGCCGACGTCGGTTGGCGAATCGGTTTTGGGCTGGGCGCGCTGCTCGCAGTAGCGATTCTGCTGGTACGCCGGGACGTGCCCGAAAGTCCACGCTGGCTGCTGATTCGTGGCCGCCGCGACGATGCGGAACGAGAGGTTGCCGGCATCGAGCTCGCAGTTGCCAGGCAGCATGGCCCTTTGCAACCGCCCGCGGGAACGCTGTCGATTACCATCAGGCCACAGCCGTCGCTGCGCGAGTTTGCGCATCTGTTGCTGCGCCGCTATCCCAGTCGCACGCTGCTTGGCTTGTCGTTGATGGTGTCGCAGGCGTTCTTCTACAACGCGATATTTTTCACCTACGCGCTGGTCTTGACCCGCTTTCAAGGCGTATCGGAGTCGCAAGTAGGACGTTATATTTTCCCGTTCGCGATTGCGAATTTCCTAGGTCCACTGCTGTTGGGCCCGCTATTCGACCGCTTTGGGCGCCGAAGAATGATCGCGCTGACCTATGGGCTCTCCGGTGTGGCATTGGCTGCGACCGGATTTGGCTTCATGCAGGGTTGGCTCAATGCCATGACGCAAACCGTATGCTGGTCGGCGGTATTTTTCCTGGCCTCCGCTGCTGCCAGCTCGGCTTACCTGACAGTGAGCGAGGTGTTCCCGCTTGAAATGAGGGCATTATCCATTTCGGTGTTTTACGCTGTCGGTACAGGTATCGGCGGCTTCATTGCGCCGGCTTTTTTTGGCATGCTCATTGCCACCGGCAGCCGCGACAGTGTGTTCATCGGCTATGCCATTGGTGCCATTCTCGTCATTGCCGCTGCAGCAGTCGCATCACGCCATGCCGTGGATGCGGAACGGAAGTCCCTGGAGGAAGTGGCCGCACCACTCAGCGCATCGCACGTGCGGGAAACTTAAACCAAGCCTGGGAGTGGTCCGAGAAGACTTACATCAGTACGATGTCGTACTGTTCCTGCGTATAAATACTTTCGACTTGCAGTGAGATCGGCTTGGCGATGAATTCCTCCAGCAACGCCAGACTTTGCGATTCCTCGTCGAGAAATATGTCAATGACCTTCTGTGAAGCGAGAATACGGAATTCCCGGGCATCGAACTGACGGGATTCGCGCACCAACTCGCGCAGGATTTCATAGCAGACGGTTTGCGCAGTCTTGATCTCGCCGCGGGCCTGGCAGGTCGGGCAGGGTTCGCAGAGGATATGTGCAAGACTTTCGCGAGTGCGTTTTCTGGTCATTTCAACCAACCCGAGTTGCGTAAAGCCGTTGATCGTCATGCGCGTGCGGTCGGGCAGCAATGCTTTCTTGAATTCCGAAATGACGGCATTGCGGTGTACTTCGTTGTCCATGTCGATGAAATCGATAATGATGATGCCACCGAGGTTGCGCAAGCGCAGTTGCCGGGCGATGACTTGCGCCGCCTCAAGGTTGGTTTTGAAAATGGTGTCATCGAATGTCCGTCCACCGACGAAACCGCCCGTGTTCACATCGATGGTGGTCAACGCTTCGGTCTGGTCGATGATCAGATAACCGCCGGATTTGAGCGGCACGCGGCGCGCGAGCGCGCGTTCTATTTCTTCTTCTACTCCGTAGAGGTCGAACAAAGGCCTCTCGCCGGTGTAGTGATGTATGCGATCGGCAAAGGGCAAGGTGTACTCAGTGGCAAAGGCTTGCATGCGCAGATAGGTTTCGCGCGAATCCACCAGAACGCGCCCGCTTTCATCGTTGGCGAAATCCCGCAGCACGCGTTGGGAAAGGCTTAGGTCCTGGTAAAGCAAAGCCGGCGCCGCGATGGTGCGTGACTTTTCCTCTATATCCGACCAAAGCTTGCGCAGATAACTGATGTCGGCGGCAAGTTCCTTTTCGCTGGCGGTCTCGGCCATGGTCCGCACGATATAGCCGCCGCGTTCTTCCGGTGGAACCAGGTGCTGCAGTTTTTCGCGCAGCAGCGCACGCTCGTTCTCGTCCTCAATGCGCTGGGATATGCCGATGTGCGACTCCTGCGGCAAATAAACCAACAGGCGTCCGGCAATGCTGATCTGCGTCGACAGCCGCGCGCCTTTGGTGCCAATCGGATCCTTGATGACTTGCACTAGCAAGCGTTGGCCGTCGTGCAGGATGCGCTCAATCGGCTTGGATTCTTCATGGTTCTGGCGTTGCGACCAGATGTCGGCCACATGCAGGAAGGCGGCGCGATCCAAACCGATCTGGATGAACGCAGATTGCATGCCGGGCAATACGCGGCTTACTTCTCCGACATAAATGTTGCCGACGATGCCGCGGCTGGCACTGCGCTCAACATGCAATTCCTGGGCGACACCCTGCTGCATCACCGCAACCCGGGTTTCTTGCGGGGTGACGTTGATGAGTATTTCTTCGTTCACAGCAACTGAAAGCCGAAATGTGCCAGCAGTTGCGAGGTTTCGTACATCGGCAGTCCGACCACGCCGCTATAGCTGCCATTGATGGATTCGATGAACATCGAAGCTTTGCCCTGGATGCCGTACGCACCCGCCTTGTCCATGGCGTCACCACTGGCAACATAGCGCCTGATCTCGTCGTCGGTCAGAACGCGCATCCTCACTTCAGTTACGGACAGGGCTTCCTGCAGCGCGTCGTGAAATTTGACCGCTATGCCGGTAAACACCTGGTGCTCCGTGCCGGAGAGCTTCTTAAGCATGGCCACCGCATCTTCGCGGTCCTTCGGTTTGGCCAAGATGGTGTTGTTGAGGGCGACCGTGGTGTCGCCGGCCAGTACAGGATGGCGCATCAGCCGACGCTGTTCCAGTCGCAGCCAGCCTGCTTCTGCTTTCAGCCGGGCGACGCGGACGACATAGTCGCGAGGCGACTCATTTTCGAGCTGCTTTTCATCGAAATCCGCATCACGGCCGGCGCCCTCCCGCAGTAGCAGCATCTCAAAATTTACACCCATCTGCTTGAGCAAATCGCGACGCCGCGCACTGCGCGAAGCGAGGTAAATATGTTTTTCCAGCGAGGGCACGGGTGCTCAGTTTCTTAGGTTGGTTCGCGCCGGATTGGCGCCATTCGTTATTCCCGGTGATAAGGGTGATTCTGAATTATCGACATGGCGCGATAAAGCTGCTCGATCAGCAACACCCGAACCATGGCATGCGGCAAGGTCATTGACGATAGGCTCAACAGGAAGTCAGCGCCGGCTTTGAATTCCGGGTCCAACCCATCCGCGCTGCCAATCGCAAAGGCGACGTCCTTTCCTTGTTCCATCCATGCGGCCAGTTTGCGGGACAGATCCGCCGTAGTCAGCGGCTTACCGCGTTCGTCCAGCGCTATTCTTACACAGCCAGGCGGAATGGCAGCAACCAGGCGTAGTTTTTCAGCCTTCAGGATACGGGAGACGGAGGCCGGGGACGCCGCCTGATGGCTGCGCGGGGTTGGCTTGATCTCGGTAAGTTCGATGCGCGCCTCGCGCGGCATGCGCCGTGCATAGTCCTCGAAGCCGGTCGCAACCCAGGCTGGCGGTTTGTGACCGACAGCGACAATATGCAGCTTCACCGGCTGCGGTCAGAACTACAGCGGCGCGGGCGGTTCAGCGCCGGGGGCATTTCTCCAATTGGTCGAATGGGGCGATGGCGGCCTACCTCCCCACAACTGCTCCAGGTTGTAGTACGTCCGTATCGCGGGCTGCATCACGTGCACGATTATGTCGCCCAGGTCCACCAAAACCCATTCCCCAGTTTTTTCCCCTTCCAGTCCCTGGACGCGTACGCCCAACTCCTTGAGTTTCTCCTGTACGTTTCTTGCCAGCGCCTTTGTCTGGCGGGCTGATTCGGCCGTCGCCACAATCATGTAATCGAACAGGGAGGTCATTTTTCTAACGTCGAGGACGGTAATGTCCTTTCCCTTGATTTCTTCCAGCGCCTGGATGGCGGCTTGTTTCACAGCTTCAACGTGCATCGCGTTCCTTGTATAAACGATTGCGGTCAATGTAATCGAGAACGGCTTCCGGGACCAGATAGCGTGCACTGCCTCCGCCTGCGAGCAGTCCCCGGATTTGGGTCGCTGCGATATCCAGCGCCGTAACTTCCCTGACGTATACCGCCCCCGCGCTGTCCCGCCGCAGGATGCCGGGCGAGGCGGTCAGTCGCTGCAGATAAATTTTGCGAAGCGGCCCCGGCAAGGAAGACTGTAGCTGCTGCGGCGAAAAACCCGGCCGATGGGCGATGACGATATGTGCAAGATCGAACAATTCCTCCCAGCGATGCCAGCCGGTCAGCGCGCAAAATGCATCCGACCCCATCAAGAGACACAGCGGACGGGTACCAAGTTCAGCCCTTAGCTCATTGAGCGTATCGAACGTATAGCAGATTCCCGCCCTGCGGATTTCCCGGTCATCGGCTTGGAAACGGGGATTGCCATTGATGGCCAGGCGCACCATCTCTAGACGGTGCAGCCCGGCTACGCGTGGGATGCCGCGATGAGGTGGCATGCCGGTCGGGATGAAGCGCACTTGCGTCAGCCCAATGGCGTCCGCGAACTCCTCGGCCACGCGCAGATGCGCCATATGGACAGGGTCAAACGTCCCGCCCAACACGCCGATGGGGGAGGCGGAATTCAATCGTGGATGGACGGTGACCGGTGATCCATCAAGGGCGTTGCGCCCTGTGTTGCACGCGCATGCATCACAATAGCACGCGCCGGATATCCGACAGGATGGTCGTCAAATTGGTAATGAAGCGCGCACCCTGGGCGCCATCCACCGCTCGATGATCGTAGGAAAGCGACAACGGGATGATCAGCCGCGGCACAAATTGTCCGTCTTTCCAGACTGGCTTCATGGCCGACTTGGAAACGCCCAGAATGGCGATCTCGGGTGCATTGATAATGGGCGTGAAGTGGCTTCCGCCAATGCCGCCCAGGCTGGAGATGGAAAATGTGCCCCCCTGCATGTCCGCCGGACCCAGCTTGCCATCGCGGGCTTTGGCGCTCGTTTCTGCGAGTTCCTTCGCCAACTGCAGAATGCCCTTCTGATCAACGTTGCGGATGACCGGGACAACCAGGCCGCCCGGTGTATCGACGGCCACGCCGATGTGGTAATAGCGCTTCAAAACCAGCGCATCACCCGAAGCAGCAAGGGAGGCGTTGAATTCGGGATGGCTCTTCAGCGCGGCAACGGCCGCCTTCATGATGAACACCAGCGGCGTTAATTTAACCCCTTGCTTTTGCGCTTCATCCGCCATGCTTTTGCGGAATGCCTCAAGCTCCGTAATGTCGGCTTCGTCGTTCTGGGTGACATGCGGAATGGAAACCCAATTGCGATGCAGGGCGGGACCGGAAATCTTTTTGATGCGGGACAACGGCAGATTTTCCACGGGGCCGAACTTTGCAAAATCCACCTGCGGCCACGCAGGCAGGCCCATCTGCAGCCCCGAGCCACCCGCGGTGGGGGTGTGCGCCAATGCAGACTTTACGAAGCCGGCGACATCTTCCTTGAGGATGCGCTCTTTCGGACCGCTTCCCTTTACGCTGCCAAGATCTACGCCCAGCTCACGTGCGAATCGCCGTACCGAGGGGCTGGCATGCGCGCGCGACAAGCCCTCTTCGTTGAAGATTGCCGGCGCGGCAGGCTGGGGCCGTTGGGTTGCCGGACCAGCAGATGGCGCCTGAGCCGGAGCAGAAGATGGCGCCTGAGTAGAGGAAGATGGCGCCTGAGCCGGGGCAGCAGCTGCGACTGGCGCCGGTTTCTCGGGGGCGGCAGCGCCGGCTTCGCTCACTTCCAGACTCAGGATTGCTGCGCCTTCCGACACCTTGTCGCCGGTTTTGATTTTGAGTTCCTTGACGACACCCGAAAACGGCGCTGGCACTTCCATGGTCGCCTTGTCGGACTCCAGCGTAATCAGCGAATCTTCTGCCTTGACGCTATCGCCGGGTTTGACCAGTACTTCAATGACGGGGATGTTTTTGAAGTCGCCGATGTCGGGGACGAGGACGTCTCTGAGGCTGCCCATGTTTTATTTTATTTTGCTTGATCGTCTGATGAATGATGACGGCTGAGTAAGTGTACGCGCGAGATAATCAGCATATCTGCCGAATCTCCACGCTCCAGTCCTCGCGCGTTATGGCTGTTGGATCGCTTCATACGGTCACAGGATCCGGCTTGTCGGGATCGATACCGTACTTCTTGATTGCCTCGGTGACGGTAGCAGCGGGAATGCTTCCTTCGTCCGCCAGTGCTTTCAGCGCGGCCACGGTCACATAGTAACGGTCTACCTCAAAAAATTTCCGCAACTGCCGGCGGTAATCCGAGCGGCCATAACCGTCCGTGCCAAGGACTACATAATGCTTGTAAATGAAAGGCCGAATCTGGTCGGCAAACAATTTAACGTAGTCGGTTGCTGCCACCACCGGACCCGGAGCGCTGTTCAAACAGCTGCCAACATAAGTCTCGCGCGGTTTTTGTTCCGGATGCAGCAGGTTCCAGCGCTGCACTGCCAAGCCCTCACGGCGTAATTCGTTGAAGCTGGGGCAGCTCCACACATCGCCTGCGATACCAAAGTCCTTCTCCAGCAATTCCTGCGCCGCCACAACCTCGCGCAGGATGGCACCGCTGCCGAGCAACTGTATGCGCGGCGCATTCTTTTTGCCCTTGCCTTCCGAGAGCCGGTACATGCCCTTGATGACGCCTTCTTCCACTCCTTTTGGCATCGCGGGTTGGACGTAATTTTCGTTCAGTAGCGTGATGTAATAGAAGACGTCCTGCTGCTCCTTGAACATGCGGCGCAGGCCGTCCTGAATGATGATGGCGACTTCGTATGCGTAGGTCGGGTCGTACGAGATGCAGTTCGGGATGGTCGATGACAGAATATGGCTGTGGCCGTCTTCGTGCTGCAGGCCTTCGCCGTTCAACGTCGTGCGTCCCGATGTCCCGCCCAGCATGAAGCCTCGCGCGCGCTGATCGCCTGCGGCCCAGGCAAGGTCGCCTACCCGCTGGAATCCGAACATCGAGTAATAGATATAAAACGGAATCATCGACACGCCGTGGTTCGAATACGATGTCGCCGCAGCAATCCACGAGGACATTGCGCCCGGCTCGTTGATGCCTTCCTGCAAAATCTGACCGTGCTTGTCTTCCTTGTAGAACATCAGCTGATCGGCGTCCTGCGGGGTATACAGCTGGCCGACCGACGACCAAATCGCGAGCTGGCGAAACATGCCTTCCATGCCGAACGTGCGCGACTCATCGGGCACGATGGGTACCACGCGCTTGCCGATGTTTTTGTCCTTGACCAGGATATTCAAAATGCGCACGAATGCCATGGTGGTCGAGGATTCGCGCTCCTCCGAGGATTTCAACAATGGCTCGAACGCCGATAACTGCGGGATGTCGAGCGTGTCGCCTTTACCCCTGCGGGCCGGCAAGTAGCCGCCTAGCGCCTCGCGGTGCTTGCGCATGTAGTCGAGTTCCGGCGAACCCTCCTCGAATGTCAGATAAGGCATGTCTTCGAGCTTGTCGTCGGGCACCGGCAGATTAAAGCGATCGCGAAATGCTCGCAGTGAAATCGTGCCCATTTTTTTCTGCTGGTGCGTGATGTTTTGCGCTTCGCCAGCTTCGCCCATTCCGTAACCCTTGATAGTCTTTGCGAGGATTACCGTAGGTTGTCCCTCAGTTTTCACTGCAGACGCGTAGGCGGCATAGATCTTGTGCGGGTCGTGCCCGCCGCGATTCAACCGCCAGATATCGTCGTCGGACATATTCGCGACCATTTCCAGCAGCTCTGGATATTTGCCAAAAAAATGCTTGCGCACGTACGCGCCATCCTTGGACTTGAACGTCTGATACTCGCCGTCGACGGCTTCCTCCATGCGCTTGACCAGCGTGCCGTTTTTGTCCTTCATCAGCAGCGGATCCCAATACGAGCCCCAGATAACCTTGATCACGTTCCAGCCCGCGCCGCGGAAATCGGCTTCCAGTTCCTGGATGATTTTGCCATTGCCCCGCACCGGGCCATCGAGGCGCTGCAGGTTGCAGTTCACGACGAAAATCAGGTTGTCGAGTTTCTCGCGTGCGGCCACACCAATCGCGCCCATGGATTCCGGCTCGTCCACTTCGCCGTCGCCGAGGAAACACCATACCTTGCGGCCGGCAGTATCGGCCACGCCGCGATCCTGCAGATATTTCATGAAGCGGGCCTGATAGATCGCCATGATCGGGCCCAATCCCATCGATACAGTCGGGAATTGCCAGAAATCCGGCATCAGCCATGGATGTGGATAGGAAGACAAGCCCTTCCCATCAACCTCCTGACGAAAGTTATCCATTTGCTCGCGAGACAGCCGCCCAAGCATGAAGGCACGCGCGTAAACGCCCGGTGCCGAGTGTCCCTGCACAAAAATCATGTCGCCGCCATGGTTTGCGGAGGGCGCATGCCAGAAATGATTGAACCCTACGTCATACAGGGTTGCGGCCGACGCGAAGCTGGCGATATGGCCACCGAGCTCGGATGATTGCTTGTTGGCGCGCAATACCATGGCCGCTGCGTTCCAGCGTACGTAGGACCGAATGCGGTGTTCCAGTTCATGATCGCCCGGCGAACGCTCTTCCTGCCCGGGTGGAATGGTGTTGATGTAGGCGGTATTGGCGCTATACGGAAGATAAGCGCCCGAACGCCGCGCTTTTTCGATAAGTTGCTCGAGGATGTAGTGGGCCCGCTCGGGACCTTCATGCTGCAAAACGCCGTCGAGCGCATCCAGCCACTCGTTTGTTTCTTGCGGATCGTCATCCGGAAGTGCTGCCATGGCTTTACCTTGATAAGGTTGCAAGTGATGATGCGAGGGACTCAAGCGTTCGTGGCGCGGTTCCCGTTGTGTCAAAAAATTATAGCACCGCGAGACAGGGCAGCTTTGCCTCTGGTAAGGCGTTGCGGTGCGTCATCTGGATAGGGGCGGGAGGCGGCCCATCGAATAAAACTCGTCATTGGGACGGATGTCGATCAGGTGTGCCATGCGGTTCGACAGCGCGAAAAATGCCGTGATGCCGCCGATGTCCCAGATGTCTTCTTCACTGAATCCATGGCTGCGCAATGTCTCGTGGTCGGCCTCGGTAACGGCTTCGGGAGTGCGCGAAAGCTTGCATGCAAAATCCAGCATCGCAGTCTGGCGGGGGGTCAGATTGGCCTTGCGATGATGGATGGCCACCAGATCTGCGAGTTGCGGGTCCTTCGCGTAAACGCGCAGGATTGCGCCGTGCGCGATCACACAGTACGGACACTGGCTCAGCCCGCTGGTGGCGACGACAATCATCTCCTTCTCGGACTTTGACAATCCGGATTGCTTCAGCATCAGCGCGTCGTGATACGCGAAGAAGGCGCGAAACTCCTCGGGTCGGTGTGCCAGGGTCGTGAACACGTTCGGAATGAAGCCCGCCTTCTGCTGCACCTCAATCATCCTGGCGCGGATGTCTTCCGGCAAGTCTTCGAGTTTCGGAACCGGATATTTGCTGATAGCGCTACGCGACATTGGAACTCCGTGAAGTTATCGTCCGTCGCAGCGCGAAGGACTGGCCTTAAACAAATTTACGCAGGTCTTCGATGATCTTGCCGTCGTTCGGCAACGAGCCGACTTCTGCAAATTCCACCTCGCCGCGCAACTTGCAGAGGTCGCGCAAGCTTTCCGCTATTGCCTTCGATAGCGTGTCGCTGCGGTCGCGCACTTCGCAGCGCAAGCGCATGCGATCGTTGCCCTCAGCATCATGTTCGACCGACAGGCGCGCCTTCAAAATTTCGGCATGGCGTTTGACGACCTGGTCTATCTGCGAAGGGTGAACAAACATGCCTTTGACTTTGGTCGTTTGGTCCGCGCGCCCCATCCAGCCCTTGATGCGCATATTGGTTCGTCCGCAAGCGCTAGCGCCGGTTGTGACGGCCGACAAGTCCCCTGTGGCGAAACGGATCAGCGGATACTCCATGCACAAGCTTGTGACGACGACTTCGCCGACCTCTCCAGCAACCACCGGGTCGCCGGTTCCCGGCCGCACAATTTCCACGATGACGCCTTCATCCACCACCAGACCGCCCATCGGTTCGGTTTCATACGCAATCAGTCCAAGGTCCGCCGTACCGTAACATTGGCGCAGCGTAATGCCGCGACGCTCAATCCATTCGCGCACCGGCGGCAGCAATGCTTCCCCCGACACGCTCGCCTTGGCAAGGCTGCTGACATCGGCTTTCAACTCATCAGCTTTTTCCAGAAGAAGCTTCAGGAACGACGGCGTGCCGGCATAGCCGGTCGGTTTCAGATCTGCAGCAGCGGTAACCTGCAATTCCGTCTGACCGGTGCCGGCCGGAAATACGGCACATCCGATCGCCTGTGCCGCCAGGTCAATCATGAAACCGGCCGGCGTGAAGTGATACGAGAACGTATTGTGGATCAGATCGCCGCGCCGGAATCCCGCAGCAAACAGCGCGCGTCCAAAGCGCCACACATCCCCGCGCGCTCCCTGCGGGTCGTAGATGGGGCCGGGAGAGGAAAAGACCCGGCCAAGCTGGCCGACGCCAAGCGCTAACATCCCACCGAACGGCGGCGCGTCCTTCTGTAAGGCAATCAGGCTCGATTTGCGCGTGACCGGCAGATCTGCGAGCGCCGTGCGATTGCAGATCGCATCGGCATCGATCCCGGCAAGTAAGCGCGCAAAATATGCCGTGTTGTCTTTTGCATGACGTACGTGTCCGGGCAGTGCGTCGAACAGCGCGCGTTCGCGTTGTTCCGGGTCGCGGGTCTCGAGGTCGTCGTAGTAGTCCATCACGCGGCGTCCACAACCATCAGCTATAAACACCTTGAATTAAGATTCGCAGGAATGCCGGCCGCGCCATTAGAACGTGCCTCGCCTTTCACGCGAGCCATCTTTTGCGGCGCCGGTAGTGCTTGGCGTCGCGAAAGCTCTTGCGACCCGCGGCGGACATGCCGAGGTAAAATTCTTTGACATCTTCATTGCCGGCCAGGTCTGCAGCCGGTCCATTCATCACCACGCGGCCATTTTCCAGAATGTAGCCGTAATCGGCATGGCGCAAAGCGACGTTGGTGTTCTGCTCGGCCAGCAGAAAGCTGACTTTTTCATTCTTGTTGAGCCCGCGCACGATCTGGAAAATTTCATCGACGATCTGCGGCGCCAGCCCCATCGAAGGCTCATCGAGCAGGATCATGCTCGGTTTGGCCATCAGTGCACGGCCCAACGCGGTCATCTGCTGTTCTCCGCCCGAGGTATAGCCTGCCTGGCTCTTGCGTCGTTGCTTCAGGCGTGGAAAGTACTGGTAAACCATTTCGAGGTCGCGCCGGATCGCGGCGCGGTTTGCGCTGCGCGTAAAGGCGCCAGTCAGCAAATTCTCTTCAACAGTCAGATGCTGGAAGCAGTGCCTGCCTTCCATGACTTGTACCACGCCGAGTTTTACGAGCTCCCACGGCGTGAGGCGGTCGATGCGTTGTCCGCGCAGCTCAATGGAGCCCTTGCTGACATCGCCACGCTCAGAAGCAAGCAGATTGGAAACTGCCTTCAGGGTCGTGGTCTTGCCGGCTCCGTTCGCACCCAGCAGCGCCACAATGGTGCCTTCCCGGATTTCCAGCGAAACGCCCTTGAGGACCAGGATGACGTGGTCGTAAATGACTTCCACATTGTTGACGGCAAGCAGGACCGGTTGCGTATTCATATCGGGTGAAGCCTGATTCATTGTCCTGAATGGCTGAACGAGCTGCTGCCGCCAGGTTTAGTCCGGTCATCCGTCACAACTTGCACACTTCGCAATCGTCGTTCAGCTCTTCATGCATCCAGCCGTGATGCTTTTTTCGGTGGCGTACTTCGCAGCCGACTCCTCGACCATCTTGCGCACTAGCGCCTTATCCCCGCTCATCCATTCAGATGCGGGTTTCCACTTGGCGCCTTCCCACTTCTGGAAGCGCACCAGACCACTGCCGCCGTGGTCCGAGCAGGACAATTTGACTGGAGGAACCATGGTGCCGAAGCCGAGTTGGTCGAGGCGCTTCTGGTCAACGTTCAGATTTTCGATTCCCCAGCGCGTCTGTTCGCCGCTCATGGGCTTTTTGCCAAACTTGGCTTGCGCGGTACGGACCGCCTCCACGGTGTACATGGCTGCTGCGAGACCACGATTCCACAGCACTGTGCCCACCAGCTTTGGATCACCACCCTTTCCCTTGGCGTAGACGAATTTTTCAACATCCTTGACCACGCCAAAATCCTTGCCGGCCAGGTTCAAGCTGGCTGCGTAATAACCCTCGGATGCGGGGCCTGCGGCCTCGGTGTCGATCTCCGAGCCTGCCCACCAGTTGCCAACCATTTTGTCGCGGGGAAAGCCGACTTTTTGCGCGGTCGACAAAGCCGTTGCGCTCATTACGCCCCAGCCCCACAGGATTACCCAGTCCGGTTTGTATTGTCGTATCTGCAGCCACTGAGACTGCTGTTCATTGCCCGGATGAGGGACGGGGATAAGTTTGAGCTCAAAGCCAAGTTTCCCGGCCTCCGCTTCCAACACCGGGTGAGGTTCTTTGCCGTAGGCAGAATCATGATAGAGCAGCACGATCTTTTTGCCTTTCAGCTTGTCGCTGCCGCCTTCCTTGTCCGCGATGAACTTCACGATGGCGGTTGCGGCGTCCCAATAATTGGACAGCAGCGGGAATACCCACGGAAACACGCGGCCGTCGGTCGCATCCGTGCGTCCGTAGCCCAGAGTAATCAGCGGCACCTTGTCGATAGGTGCCTTGTCGATCAGCCCGTAGGTGATGCCCGTGGACATCGGATGGATTGCCGTCGGACCGCTTTCGCTACGGGTCTTGAGGCGCTCATAGCACTCCACGCCCTTGGCATTGTTGTATTCGGTTTCGCATTCTTCCCATGACAGCTTCACGCCATTTATGCCGGCGTCACGCTCATTGACCAGCGCGAGATAATCGAGAAAGCCAGTGAAGAAGGCGGCCCCGTTCGCGCCATAGGGGCCGACCCGATATCCCAGTATGCCCATGAACTGCGTGCCCGCCTGCTGCGCTGCTACCGGCAGCACGGTAACCGCGCCGCCGGCCAATGCCACCAGCGCGATTGCAATTTTCGTCCAGGTTCTCATCGTGTTCCTCCAGATCAGATTTTCTGTCGTGCTAATAGGGAAAAGGCCAAAGCCGCAGCTTCTCTTTTGTAATTTGCCACAAACGCGCCAGTCCGTGCGGTTCGACGATCAGGAAAAAAATGATCAGCCCACCGAACACCAGGAGTTGCACCATGGATGTAACCCCCGGTTCCAGAGTCAGGTTGAACGCATGGCCTGCCCGCGTCAACAGCACCTCAATCACGATAGGCATCAGCGTAATGAAAGCGGCGCCCAGGAAGGAGCCCAGGATGCTGCCCACGCCACCGACGATGACCATGAACAGAATGCGGAAAGACAGGTCCAGGTTGAAGCCGTCCGGCTCCACGCTGCCGAGGTACGCAAATGCATACAGCGCGCCCGCAACGCCGCAATAAAATGAACTGACCGCAAAAGCGGTCAATTTCGTCTGCAAGATGCGAATGCCGATCACCTCGGCGGCGACATCCATGTCGCGTACCGCCATCCAGGCGCGACCGATGCGGCTGCGCGTCAGGTTTTTCGCCAGCAGGGCGAGCAGCGCGACAATAACCAGTACCAGCAGATATTTTTTTTGCGGCGAATTAAACGCCATGCCCAGGATCACGATGGGCTGCGCAGTGATGACGCCCGACGCCGAGTAGTTGGAGAACCAGCCTACCTTGGTGACCAGCCAGGGAATGAAGAACTGCGCGGCAAGCGTTGCAACCGCAAGGTAAAACCCCTTGATGCGCAAGCTCGGAAGCCCGAACAGCATGCCGATCACTGCAGCTGACAGACCGCCAAGCAGAAAACTCAACAGGATCGGCATGCCGGGGATGCGGAGCTGGAAGTTATAAGCGGCAACTGCGCCCACGGCCATGAACGCGGCCGTCCCCAGCGATAGCTGTCCCGCGTACCCGGTCAAGATGTTCAACCCAAGCGCGGCAAGGGCGAACACCAGAACCGGAATCAGCAGCGCGGTGAGCCAGTAGTCGCTGAAAAACAGTGGAATGCCGATGAAGGCAATAACCACCATTGCGACCATCGCATGGCGGTCCTGGCGTATGGGGAACAACGCCTGGTCTGCGGCGTACGTGGTTTTGAATTGGCCTGTTTCGCGGTAGAACATGTCAGTTTTGGCGGACGGGCTGTTTGGTTAAGGCGAAGCGCGTTTTTGCGCAGGCTTAGTCTCGAAATTAAACGCTATACACGATCGATTCTTTTTTCTCCGAACAAACCCTCCGGGCGCACGAGCAAAAACAGCAGCGCCATCATGTAGGCGAACCATCCTTCGATGCCACCGCCGATGTATGGCCCGAGATACACCTCGGCAAGTTTTTCAAGCGCGCCGATCAGCAGCCCGCCGACGATGGCGCCGAGCACGGATTCGAAGCCGCCCAGAATAAGCACAGGCAGCGCCTTCAATGCGACAAACGTTAACGCATATTGCACGCCGTTGCGCGCTCCCCACATTAGCCCGGCGACCAGCGCCACGAAGCCGGCAACAGACCATACGATCGCCCAGATCTGCTTCAGCGGAATGCCAACTGCAAGTGCCGCCTGATGATCATCTGCGACTGCGCGCAACGCCCGGCCTACCCGGGTCACCTGAAAGAAAACGGCTAGCACCGTGACCAATATGCCGGCGACCACCGCAGCGGTCAGATCGAAGCTGCTGATCGCCATGTCGAAATGCTGAAGTACCGCGGCGATGGGCTCGTCCTTGATGCCGATATCGAGGCGGCGCACATTGGTGCCCCAGATCAATTGCGCAAGGCCTTCAATGAAAAACGACAAGCCAATGGTCGCCATGAACAAGGTAATCTGGGGTTGATTGACAAGCGGCCGCAGCACAATACGTTCAATCAGGGTACCTAGCACCACCATGGCCGCTAATGACAGCATGAAGGTGGCCCAGAACGGCAGACCGAATCTTTCCTGCAGGCCGACGAACGTCAGCGCCGCGAAGAATACCATCGCGCCCTGCGCGAAGTTGAACACGCCGGACGCCTTGTAAATCAGCACAAACCCGAGCGCAACCAGCGAGTACATGACCCCCGCCAGTAATCCGCCGATCAATACCTCGAAGAAAAAACTCATTCGGCAAGCGCCTGAATGCGTCGAGCGCCGGGAATATCAATCGCACTGCGCTGCCTGGGTGCGTGTCTCTCCCTATATGTGTTTCGTGTCATCAATGCGAAACACCCAGGTAAGCAGCGATGACGCTCTCATTCTTGCGAATCTCGTCCGCAGTGCCATCGCCGATCTTGCGACCATAGTCGAGCACGACGATGCGGTCGCAGATATCCATCACCACGCCCATGTCATGCTCGATCAGCACGATTGTGGTGCTGAATTCATCATTAACGTCCAGAATGAAGCGGCACATGTCCTGCTTTTCTTCGACATTCATCCCGGCCATCGGCTCATCCAACAGCAGCAGCGCCGGTTCCGCGGCCAGCGCGCGGGCTAGCTCCACGCGCTTCTGCAAGCCGTACGGCAGCCGGCCGACCGGTGTCTTGCGGATATGTTCGATCTGCAGGAAATCGATGATCTCTTCCACTTTTGCGCGGTGCGCGAGTTCTTCCCTTCGATTGCGTCCGATATAGAGCGCCTGCTCGAGCAGGCTGGCGTGCATTTTCAAATTGCGCCCGGTCATGATGTTGTCGAGCACGGTCATGCCCTTGAACAATGCGATGTTCTGAAATGTGCGCGCGATACCGTTCGCTGCTGCGTAATACGGGTCCATGCGGCTGCGTATTTCACCGCGAAAGCGGACAAGTCCTTGCTGGGGACGATAGACACCATTGATGACATTCAGCATCGAGCTTTTGCCAGCGCCATTGGGTCCGATGATCGCGCGAATCTCGCCTTCGCGAACCTCGAAACTCACATCAGAGAGCGCGCGCACGCCGCCAAAGGCGAGGGCTATGTTTTCGACGGCCAGCAAAACGGCGCCAGTCTTATTCGCATCTGCCATGGTTTTTGTTGTCGTCCTGTATGGCAGCATCCGGTTTGATGGCTACGTCGCTTCTCGTCCCGCTTTGGAAGCCATCACGTCCTGGATTTTGATATCCGCTTCAATCGTGCCGCGGCGGCCATCTTCGAATTTCACTTCGGTGGCGATACGGCAGTGCGTTTTCCCTGCGAACAAAGCCTCGACAAGCGGTGCATATTTTTCAGCCACAAAGCTTCGGCGTACCTTGCGCGTGCGCGTAAGCTCATCATCGTCAGCGTCCAGCTCCTTGTGCAGGATCAGGAAACGTCGCACCTGGGAGCTCGCCAACGCTGCTTCACGCGCAAGATCCGCATTCACCTGTTGAATGCAGCTCAGGATAAGGGCATAGACTTCGGACCGCCTGGTCAGATCGAGATAGCCGCTGTAAGCCAGATTGCGTTTTTCGGCCCAGTTGCCGACGGCCTGCAGATCAATGTTGATAAAAGCGCAAACCATTTCCCTGCGATCACCGAAGCAAACCGCCTCCTTGACATAGGAATAGAATTTCAGCTTGTTTTCGATGAACTGCGGCGCGAAGAGCGCTCCGTTAGCCAGCTTGCCGACATCGTTTGCGCGGTCAATGATCTTGAGGTGGCCGTCTTCGTCAAAGAAACCTGCATCGCCGGTCATGAAATAGCCATCCGGCGAAATCGAATCCGCGCTCGCATCGTGGCGCTTGTAGTATTCCTTAAGCATGCTGGGCGTCTTGACCCAGATTTCTCCGTTCTCGGCAATACGGACTTCGACACCAGGCATCGGCTTGCCCACCGTATCGAGTTTCGCTTCACCATTGGGTTGTTTGCAGACGTAGGCGGCCGTTTCCGTCTGGCCGTACAGTTGTTTCAGATTGATGCCGATCGAGCGATAGAAACGGTACAGGTCAGGTCCGATGGCCGCACCGCCCGTGTACGCCACTCGCAGCCGGCTCATGCCGAGGATATTGCGTAGCGGGCCGTAGATCAGCACATCACCCAACCGGTAAAGCATGCGATCGGCAAACGCAACCGGCTTGCCGTCCATAAGTTCGGCCCCGCAGCGGCGCGCAATCGCCATGAAATAGTGGAATAGGCCGCGCTTGATGCGCGCGGCATCTTCCATGCGAATCATTACCGTGGTCAGCAGGTTCTCGAAAATGCGCGGCGGTGCGAAGTAATAGGTCGGGCCGATCTCGCGCAAGTCGTTCATCGCGGTTTCCGAAGATTCAGGACAATTTACCGTGAATCCAGCCACGAGTGCCTGCGCATAAGAAAACAGGTGATCTCCAACCCAGGCCATGGGCAGATAGGACAAAATTTCATCCGAAGGGCCGAAGCCATCGAATGCGACGTCGCCGCTCGCTGCGGCAATTAGCGCAGCATGCGTCAGGCAAACGCCCTTGGGCTTGCTGGTCGTGCCAGACGTGTAAAGCATGACACAGACATCTTCCGCCCGGACTGCCCCTACGGCACCGTCAAAGAAGCCGGAGTGATCGCGATTGTATTGAACCCCAAGCTCGCGCAGCCGCTCATAAGGCATCAGCTGTCGCTGGACATAATGGCGCAACCCACGCGGATCATCGTAAAAGATGTGCTTCAGATTGGGATACTTCGGCAGCAGCTCGAGCAACTTGTCGACCTGCTCCTGATCTTCGACGATGGCGTATTCGATTTCGGCGTTTTCCAGGACGAACAGCATTTCCTGGGCGACTGCATCCTGGTACATGGGCACCGGCACGCCACCCAGGCATTGCGCCGCCGCGAACGACCAGTACAACCTCGGCCGGTTGTCGCCGATGATGGCGAGGTTCATGCCGCGTCGGAAGCCTTGCGCCGCTAGCCCGCATGCCAGGGCGCGCACCTCATCCGCGACCTGCGCCCAGGTCCAGCTTTGCCAGATGCCGAGGTCCTTCTCGCGGATGGCGGTTCGGTTCCCTTG
Source organism: Burkholderiales bacterium (assembly GCA_045810225.1). Classification (GTDB taxonomy): domain Bacteria; phylum Pseudomonadota; class Gammaproteobacteria; order Burkholderiales; family JACQAP01; genus JACQAP01. Next base: position 25,158 of record JBJMWI010000080.1, on the reverse strand, counting down.
CCTGGTCGCGTGCTCCAATAGCAGTGCCGGGAAGCTCTGATTTGCCGGTGCGCTGTTCGTGTCCTGGCCGTTCAATTTAGCTCCCCGCAAATTTGCCCACTAGTGCTTTGTCCGGATGCCGTTGTTGTATCACCTTCGCGACGCGGTGTCTCGGGCACGATGCCGAGCGGCGCTGCGCGAAGCTGCCGAGCGCGGCGTGAAGTGCAAGCGGTTGCGCCGGTGACTGCTTATGTTAGTTCTTGTTCGCCGTCAGCTTTCGGCTTTGCAGTAAATCTCGAGGCAATTTTCTTCCGGATCGAACATCCTGAATGCGTTGAACTCACCGCCTTGCTTGACCGTGGCGCCAAATTTACGCGCCCAGTCGGCCAGCTTTTCATTGTTTGGTACCTGGAAACCCAAGTGTAGCTCCGGTGCGCGTTTTACCGGCTCGCCCGCTTGAAACGCGATCAGCACGCCCGGACCGCGCACCTTGTTGCCGTCGGCTTGCAGACCAAACGTGCTTGCATACCAACGTACCAGGCCCTCGGGATCGCGGGCCGGGATGTTCAAGTGATTAAGCTGAAGATCAAACATATCTGGTTTCCGTTAGCTTACATACTGCGGCGGTACTGGCCTCCAACCTCGAACAGTGCGTCTGTGATTTGTCCAAGTGAGCAGACGCGCACCGCATTGACCAGTTCGGCAAACACGTTGCTGTTGTCGATAACACTTTGGCGTAGGCGTGCCAGCGCAGCGGGCGCCTCGTTCGCATGGCGCGCCTGGAATTCGCGCAGCCGGCGAATCTGGCTCTGCTTCTCCTCGTCGGTGGAGCGCTGCAGGGGAATACCGCCACCCGTGTGCGCCGCTTCGGCGTTGCGAAAAGTGTTCACCCCGATGATCGGGTAGGAACCGTCATGCTTTTTGTGTTCGTAGTACATCGACTCTTCCTGGATCTTGCCACGCTGATAACCGGTTTCCATGGCACCTAGCACACCGCCTCGTTCGGAAATACGTTCGAATTCCTGCAACACCGCTTCTTCGACCAAATCCGTCAGCTCATCAATGATGAACGCGCCCTGGTTGGGATTCTCATTCTTCGCAAGGCCCCATTCGCGGTTGATGATTAGCTGGATGGCAAGCGCGCGCCGCACGGATTCCGCTGTCGGGGTCGTGATGGCTTCATCGTACGCGTTGGTATGAAGCGAGTTGCAATTGTCGTAGATCGCGATTAGCGCCTGCAGGGTGGTGCGAATGTCATTGAAGGCAATTTCCTGCGCATGCAGTGAACGCCCGGACGTCTGCACATGGTATTTGAGCTTCTGGCTGCGTTCATTCGCGCCGTATTTGGCTCTCATTGTGGTGGCCCAGATGCGCCGGGCTACGCGCCCAAGAACCGCATATTCCGGATCCATGCCGTTCGAAAAAAAGAATGAAAGGTTTGGCGCGAAATCGTCGATATGCATCCCGCGCGCCAGATAGGCTTCGACGAACGTAAAGCCATTGGACAGCGTAAAAGCCAACTGCGAGATCGGATTGGCGCCGGCCTCGGCAATGTGGTAACCGGATATCGACACCGAATAAAAGTTGCGCACCTTATGCTTGACGAAATATTCCTGGATGTCTCCCATGACCTTGAGCGAGAACTCGGTAGAGAAAATGCAGGTGTTCTGGCCCTGATCTTCCTTCAGAATATCGGCCTGAACTGTACCGCGTACATTTTCCTGTGCCCAGATCCTGATTTTCGCCGTCTCCTGCTCGTTCGGCGCGCGGCCATGCTGCTGGACGAACTTGTCGATTTGCTGATCAATCGCGGTATTGATGAACATGGCCAGGATAGTCGGTGCAGGCCCGTTAATCGTCATGGACACAGAAGTGGCCGGGTCGCACAAATCAAAGCCGGAGTACAACACTTTCATGTCGTCCAGCGTAGCGATGGACACGCCGGAATTTCCGACCTTGCCATAGATGTCCGGCCGCTCGTGCGGGTCGAAGCCATACAGCGTAACGGAATCAAACGCCGTTGACAGTCTCTTGGCCGGCATGTCCCGGGACAGGAACTTGAAACGTGCGTTGGTGCGGAATGGATCGCCCTCCCCGGCAAACATGCGCGTCGGATCTTCATTTTCGCGTTTGAAGGCGAATACACCGGCTGTGTACGGGAAATAACCGGGCAGATTCTCGCGCATCAGCCATTTCAGTATTTCGCCTTCGTCTTCGAATGTTGGCAGTGATACCTTGGAAATCTTTGTTCCGGACAGCGTAGTCGTCTTGAGCGTCGTACGGAATTCGCGCTCTCGTACTTTGGTGACTAGCTCATCGCCGGAATAAGCCTGCCTGATCTGCGGCCACTCGGTTAACAATGTCTTAGCTTCAGCGCTTAGTGCCGTATCGCGTTCGGCGAGCAGTGCATCGACGTCGCGGGACGGCTTACTGGCTGCCTGCAACATTCGCCTGGCTTCGCGTAACTGTTGTCGCTCCCGCGCAATTTCTGTTTGCCGGCTTACATCCGCGTGGTAAGCGCGCACGGCTTCCGCAATCTCCGCAAGGTAGCGTGAACGCGCGGGTGGCACGATGACATTCTGCCCGGACGAACATTTTGTGCCGACTGGCTTGAGTTTTCCCTGCGTAAGCTTAAGCCCGCGTTTTTCGAGTTCGCCGGCAATGTTCTGGTAGAGCGCGGTGACGCCGTCGTCGTTGAAGCGCGATGCAATGGTGCCGAATACCGGCAGCGTATCGGGGGCGACATTGAATGCACCGCGGTTGCGCTGGAATTGCTTGCGCACGTCCCGCAGAGCATCTTGCGCGCCACGTCGGTCGAATTTGTTGATAGCAACAAAGTCGGCGAAATCCAGCATGTCAATTTTTTCAAGCTGGCTTGCGGCACCGAATTCCGGCGTCATGACGTAGAGCGAACAATCGACATGCGGAACAATCGCCGCGTCACCCTGCCCGATACCGGAAGTCTCGACCAGCACAAGATCGAAGCCGGCGCATTTGCAGGCAGCAATGGCTTCGGGCAAGCACGTCGCAATTTCGCTGCCCGCATCGCGCGTGGCAAGCGAGCGCATGTAGATATGGGGATGGTTGATCGAGTTCATGCGTATGCGGTCGCCGAGCAACGCGCCACCCGTCTTGCGCCGCGACGGGTCGACAGCAATGACGGCGATTTTGAGAGCGTCTGCCTGATCTATGCGGAAACGCCGTATCAGTTCGTCTGTCAGCGACGACTTGCCTGAGCCGCCCGTGCCGGTGATGCCGAGGACGGGTACCCGATCGTTCCGGACAGCATGCGCAGTCAACTGCTTGCGCAACGGCTCGGGCAGCGTCGCGTTTTCTAGTCCGGTAATGATGCGCGCGAGTGCGGGGAACTGACCCCGAAACAAATCTTGCAGACTGGCGGGCAACACCTCCGCAAGGTTGCGGTCCGCGGTATGGATCATGTCGCTGATCATGCCTTGCAGCCCCATCCTTGCGCCGTCCTCTGGCGAATAGATCCGGGCGACCCCATACCGATGCAGTTCCTCAATTTCCGAGGGGACAATGACCCCCCCACCACCGCCGAAAACCTTGATGTTTTGGCCACCCCGTTCGCGCAGCAGGTCAAGCGTGTATTTGAAATACTCGACATGTCCACCCTGATAGGAGGAAATCGCAATGCCCTGCACGTCTTCCTGGATCGCGGCATTGACAATCTCGTCGACCGAGCGGTTATGCCCCAAATGAATGACTTCCACGCCGCTGGCCTGGAGAATGCGGCGCATGATGTTGATGGAAGCGTCGTGGCCGTCGAACAGGCTGGCCGCGGTGACGAAGCGGATTCTGTAAGGAGCGCGGCTTTTGTGATCGGCCGGCTGCTCGCTTAAATCAGTCATGGTCTGGGCTCCCGGATCAGTGTCCACCCCGGCCGTCCCAAGGTGAATATTTTTGGTATCTAGCGAACGTTATCGCAAATCGCCCGGGTTTACCTCTCATCATGCAGCCAGCCCGACACCCTTGCCATGTCTGAATTGCTGTAGCAGCCTCTCGCGTTCCGGCTTGACCGCATCAATGTGACGCTGTTTGACGTGGCCGAAGCCGCGAATGCGCTCCGGCAATGCCGCCAGATCAACGGCTGCCTGATAGTTTTCAGGCGTCAGACTGCGCAGGATCTCGTCGACCAATCCTTCGTATTCGCGTATCAACTGACGCTCCAGCTTTCTTTCGGCGCTGTATCCGAACACGTCGAATACCGTGCCTCGGAGACCTCGGAGACCTGCCAGCAGCCTGAATGCCGTCTTCATCCAGGGGCCAAAGCGAGCTTTGACGAGATGCCCGTGCGCGTCGCGCTTGGCGAACAGCGGTGGGGCAAGGTTATAAGAAACCTTGAAGTCACCTTCGAAGGAATCCTTGAGCCGCTTATCGAATTGCCCGTTGGTGTAAAGGCGCGCGACTTCATATTCATCCTTGTATGCCATCAGCTTGAAAAAGTATTTGGCCACGGCTTTGCTTAAGGCATCTCCGGCGCCCAAGCGACTTTCGGCCTGACGCACTCGGTCCACCAGCTGCTCGTAACGCCTGGCGTAGGCACGGTTTTGATAGTCGCTCAGGAACGCTGTACGGCGGCGGATCATGGTTTCCAGACTCTGCGGCATTTGCATGATGACCGGTTGCGCTGGAGTGGCAATGGCCTGGACCTGCTGCAGACTAACGGCAGCACGTCGACCCCAGGTAAACGCCTGCTTGTTGGCGTCGATGGCGACGCCGTTGAGCTCGATTGCCTTGAGAATGGATTGCTCGTTGACCGGGATGAGTTCCTTTTGAAACGCGTAGCCCAACATGAACAGATTGGTCGCAATCGAATCGCCCAGTAGCGCAGTCGCCAGCGAAGTCGCATCGATAAAGTGGCAGCGGCCGCCGACGGATTCCTCAATCAGCGCGCGAATCTGTTCGGCCGGAAACTGCCATTCAGGATTCTGCGTGAACTGCCCGGGCGGCTGCTGGTGAGTATTGATGACCGCCACCGTGCGACCGGGTCGCGTCTTTGCGATAGCATCGTGCGCGCCGGCGGTCAGCATGTCGCAGCCCAAGATCAGATCTGCTTCACCGGTCGCGATGCGCTGTGCGCGAATATCCTCCGGAGCGCGCGCGATGCGCACATGCGACGTGACGGCTCCGTTTTTCTGCGACATGCCAGTCATGTCGAGCGCGGAGGTGCCCTTGCTTTCCAGATGCGCGGCCATCCCCAGCAAAGCGCCAATCGTGATCACTCCTGTTCCACCGATGCCGGTGATCAAAATGTTATACGGTGCTTGGCCAAGTTCCGGGACGGATACCTCGGGGAGCGATTCCAATGCTGCAGGAAGCGCCTGCTTGCCCGCGCGCGACTTTTTTGGCACTCCGCCTTCGATGGTGACAAAGCTTGGACAGAATCCCTTCAGACAGGAATAGTCCTGATTGCAGGAAGACTGATCGATTGCGCGCTTGCGTCCGAACTCGGTTTCCAGCGGCAGGATCGAAACGCAATTTGATTGCACGCTGCAATCGCCACAGCCCTCGCAGACAGCTTCATTGATGAACACGCGTTGCGTCGCCTTCGGATACTCGCCTTTCTTGCGGCGTCGGCGCTTTTCGGCGGCGCACGTCTGATCGTAAATCAATACCGAAACGCCAGGAATGTCGCGCAATTCGCGCTGCACGGCTTCCATATCCTTGCGATCATTGATCGTCACATTCGCCGGCAACTGCGACCGGTCTTCGTAGCGCGCCAGGTCCTCAGTCACGACAGCGATGCGCTTGACGCCTTCCGCAGCCATTTGTTGTGCGATCAATGCAACGGAAATCTGGCCATCCACCGGTTGGCCCCCGGTCATGGCTACGGCATCGTTGTACAGGATTTTATAAGTGATATTAACGTTGGCTGCGAGCGCCGCGCGTATGGCGAGGTGGCCGGAGTGGAAATAGGTCCCGTCGCCGAGGTTCGCGAATACATGCGGCACTTTCGAAAACGGCGCCTGGCCTATCCAAGCGGCTCCCTCTCCCCCCATCTGGCAGGTGGTCTTGGTGTGCTCGGGATAGATCGCAGTCGCCATGACATGGCAGCCGATTCCGGCCAGCGCGAAACTTCCTTCCGGCACCTTGGTCGAGGTATTGTGCGGGCAACCCGAACAGTAGTAAGCCGGCCGCGGCGGCGTGCCGACTGCTTTTTTCAATACCGCTTCCTTGGCTTCCAGAAAACTCAGACGTGCCTTGATGAGATCGCTTTGATGAAAGCGTGCGACGCGCCCGGCGATTACGCGCGCGATCTGGGCGATTGAGAAATCGGCCTTGGCTGGCAATAGCCACTCGCCCCGCGGGTGCACCCATTCGCCCTGGTCGTCAAATTTGCCGATCACGCGCGGACGCACATCAGGATGCCAGTTGTATAGATGCTCCTTTAGCTGATATTCGACGACCTGGCGCTTTTCCTCGACCACCAGAATTTCATCCAGGCCTTTGGAAAATTCCCGAACGCCGTCCGGTTCCAGCGGCCACGGCATAGAGACCTTGAACACTCGGATGCCGATTTGCGCTGCCTTTTCCTCAGTGATGCCGAGTTCTTCCAGCGCTTCCAGCACGTCCATGTACGATTTTCCCGAAGCGATGATGCCGAGCCTCGCCTGGGGAGAATCTATTGTCGTGCGGTTTATCTTGTTCAGGCGCGCGTACGCCATTGCCGCGTAGATCTTGTAATCCTGCAGCAAGGCTTCCTGCTTGCGCGCCTGCAGGCCAAGTGGTTCATTGGACAGCCGGTAGTTCAGCCCTTCTTCCGGCATTGCGAAATCCTTTGGCACTAAGGTCTTTACGTGGAAAGGATCCGCTTCAATGGAAGCGGACGATTCCACGGTATCGGACAGCGCCTTGAAGCCTACTGCGCACCCGGAAAAACGCGACATGGCCCAGCCGTGCAAGCCAAGTTCGACGTATTCCTGCACGTTGCAGGGATAGAGCACCGGAATCATGGAAGCGGCAAACAGGTGATCGCTCTGATGCGGCAAGGAGGATGAATAGGCGCCGTGATCATCGCCGGCTACCAGCAAAACGCCACCATGTTTGGAAGTGCCGGCGAAATTCATGTGCTTGAACACGTCGCCGCAGCGGTCGACCCCTGGCCCCTTGCCATACCACATTGCAAACACGCCGTCGTATTTCGAATCCCCCAGCATCTCAACCTGCTGCGAACCCCAGACCGCGGTGGCGGCCAGCTCTTCGTTGATGCCGGGCTGGAATTTGATATGGTGCGCTTCAAGGTGTGGCTTCGCTTTCCAGAGCGCTTCATCCAGCCCGCCGAGCGGCGAGCCGCGATAGCCGGAGATGAAACCCGCAGTATTTAGACCGTTAGCAGCATCGCGCCGGCGCTGGACCAGCGCCAGACGCACCAGCGCCTGAATGCCAGTCAGATAAACCCGGTCGTAGTCCGACACGTACTTGTCTTCGAGGGAAACTTGCCGCATTGCCAACTCCTGTGATCTTTACATGTGCGCCGGTAAAGGCCGCCGATAGACGTTGGACCGGCCGTTAGCCGCGTAATTCAAGTCGTAGCCTGATCACCTGGCTTGGCGCAGTACAGCGTGGTCTTGTCCAACATGATCTCGTGATGCCCACTGCCGGCTGCCATCATGGGAAAACAGTTTTCCTGCGGTGCGACGGCCACATCGAGAAAAAACGGGCCCTCCCAGGCAAGGCATTCCGCGATCGCAGCGGCAAGTTCTGCCGGGTCGCTGACGCGGCGCGCGCCCCAGCCAAAACCCTTGGCGACAGCTACGAAATCGGGCAATGCAGCGGTGTAGCTATGGCTGTAACGGCTACCATGATTGAGTTCCTGCCATTGGCGCACCATGCCCATGTAGCCGTTATTGCATAACAATACTTTTACCGGCAAGCGATGCTGGACCGCCGTGGACATCTCCTGCAAATTCATCAGTACCGAGGCATCTCCGCTAACACACACTACCAGCCGGTCCGGATTACCAACCTGCGCGCCGATTGCTGCGGGCAGTCCGTAACCCATAGTCCCGGCACCGCCCGAGGTCAGCCATCGACCGGGCTGTTCAAAGCGCAAATGTTGCGCCGCCCACATTTGGTGCTGGCCGACGTCAGTGGATACGATTGCATCGGCTCCATCGATTGCCTGCTGCAGCGAGCGCATGAGTTGTTGAGGAACGATGGAATTGGATCGCGGTTCGAATCCCAACGAATTCACTGCGCGCCAATGTCCGATCTGTTGCCACCATTCAGCGAGCCGCGCCGGCTCAGGTACATGCCCATCAAGCTCAGCGTGCAAGTCATCCAGCGTCTCCCCGCAGTCGCCAACCAGTGCCACCGTGGCCTTTACGACCTTATTGATCGATGATGGATCGATGTCCAGGTGGATTATCTGCGCATGTGGGCAGAACTCGCTTAACTTGCCGGTCACCCGATCATCGAAGCGGGCGCCCACGCAGACGACCAGATCGGCGTAATGCATGGCCAGGTTGGCTTCCAGGGTGCCGTGCATCCCGAGCATTCCGAGAAACTGGCCATCCGAGGCCGGATACGCCCCTAAACCCATCAATGTCAACGTACAGGGTGCACCGGTGTGTCGCACGAGGCGAGCGAATGCGGCACATGCTCCCGGGCCGGCGTTGATCAACCCGCCCCCACCATAAAATATGGGCCGCTGTGCTTGCTTCAACAAGGTCGCCGCCTCGCGCAGCGGACCACGGCGCGGCGATCTGCGCGGCGATTCCTGGAATGCGACAGCAGCCTCGAAAGCGGGATCCAGGCTGGCCAGTTGGATGTCTTTGGGAAAGTCCAGCAGCACAGGGCCCGGGCGCCCGCCTGTCGCGACCAGCAGCGCCTTGCGCACCAGTGCCGCCACCTCATTTGGGCTACGGATCTGCGCATTCCATTTTGTGACCGGCCGAGATAAGCCCAGTGCGTCGCATTCCTGGAATGCATCCGTGCCGATCGCGTTTGTGGCGACTTGGCCGCTGATGCAGAGCACCGGAATCGAGTCGCACATTGCATCCAGCAAGCCCGTAATCGTATTGCTTACGCCGGGACCGGATGTGACAACGACCACGCCGGGCTTGCCCGTGGAACGGGCATAGCCCTCGGCCGCATGAACTGCCGCCTGCTCATGCCGGACGAGGATGTGCCGGATGCGCGGCTCGGCATGCAGCGCATCGTAAACTGGCAGCACGGCCCCGCCCGGATACCCGAAAATCGTATCGACGCCTAGCGACACCAGAGTATCAAGCAGGCATTTGGCACCGTTTTTGACAATGTCACCCGCGGCCTGTGATGGCGGCACCGGCGTGCCGGGCACTACGAGATTGGTCATGAATATATCGTACGCGTGACGTCGCAGAAAAAGCATCTTATATTCTGCAATAATGCACCAAGATCGGAAAATCGTTCTACCAAAGCACTAAATTTTAGAATGAACATCGACAAATTTGATCTGGCGATATTGCAGGTGCTGCAGGATGACGCTCGCGCCAGTCTCCAGGCTATCAGCGAACAGGTGGGGCTATCTTCGACCCCGTGCTGGACACGCATCAAACGCATGGAGAACGAGGGCGTAATCCGGGGGTACACAGTCCGGGTCGATGCACCGTCGATCGGCATTTCAGAAACCGTCATCGTGCAGGTGACACTGGAGAGCCATACGGATGAAACGCTGAACGCGTTCGGCAAAATGCTGGAGCAGATTCCGGAAGTCGTGGAAGCCTATCTGGTCTCCGGAGATTATGATTACTACATCCGTATAGCCGTCAAAGACACCCGCGACTATGAACGACTGTTGCGCGAGCGGCTGTACCGTATTCCCGGTATACGGCATAGCAAGTCAAGCTTCGTGCTGCGCACGTTGAAGGAAAGCGTGATTCCTCTTTCTGCCGCCCCATTAGCGGTCTCGGTCTCGCCCGTGTCTGGTAGCAAAAAAAGAAGACCAGGCAAGCGCAAGTAAACCGAGCCTATCGTTGGCCATCATGAACAGTCCGCGTTCACACTTGATTGACGCCATTGGCAGGGCACATGCCGTCGCGCGCGCCGATGCTCGCATCGTCTGCCTCGTACCCAGCATCAGCGAACTGTTGTTCCATTTGGGCGTCGGCGATCGGCTCGTCGGCCGGACCGGTTTCTGCATTCATCCCAAAGACAACATCAGAACCGTGCCGAAAGTGGGCGGCACGAAAAGCGTCGACATCGAAAAAATCCGCACGCTGGCGCCAACGCACCTGATTGTGAATATCGATGAGAACGAAAAGTCCACGGTCGAGGAACTCGCCAGATTCGTCCCGAACGTGATCGTGACGCATCCGTTGGGCCCGCTCGATAATGCACCGTTGTACCGGCTGCTCGGCAGCATCTTTGATCGCGAAGACAAGGCAGAGCAATTATGTGCGGCGTTCCGCAAGGCTTATGCGAACGCTGTTGCAGCATGCGCCGGGCTGCCACGCGAACGCGTGCTCTACCTTATCTGGAAGTCACCCTGGATGACCGTAGCGCGCGATACGTATGTTTCCAGAACGCTGGCCGCAGTCGGCTGGGATACCGTGCCGGCAGATGGCACTGTTCGATATCCAACCCTCGAGCTCACGCCAGCACTGCTTAGCAATGTCGACCGCATACTGCTTTCGTCCGAACCGTATGCGTTCCGCGAACGCCATCTCGAGGAGATTCGCCAGATGTTGGGGGCCACCACCCACTATTTCGTTCCGACGCCGATGGAAGAATACGATGCGCCGATGCGGGTATCCCTGATCGACGGAGAAATGACGTCCTGGTACGGCAGCCGGGCAATCGAAGGCATGAAATACTTGTCCCGGTTTCGCACCGGCGAACGAACTAGTCCAGCGTGATGAACAGCGATTTCCTCGGTTTGCCGGCGACCGCGCGGCTGATGTGTCCCTGCCCGGTAGTATCTTCCGCGAGCAGAATATCGCCGCTGCGCAGGATGCGCTTGGTTCCATCGCCGACTTCGATTTCTACTTCTCCCTCCAGATTCACCACGTATTGCCGCCGCGGCGCGGTGTGAAAGTCGTAGTTGTAGTCGCCGCCGGTTTCACGGAACACGATGCCAGTGGCTTTCATGAGATCGGAGAGGAATCCAACCTTCCCCGTGCTTTTGAGCGGGATTTTGACGTCTTCGAAATGGGACTGGTTGTCGCTGCCGGTGTAGATGCGCACGACCGTCATGGTTTTCTCGCCGGTATCGGCAGCAAACGTGTTCGATTTCATCGTAACCCCTCCAAAAGTCGCAGCGAGCATCAGCATCGTACCGAGTCGCCTGTGCCATGTTGTCATTGCGTGCCTCCCTGATTAGTTATGTAAAGCCGTCTAGTCGCTCACACTGCGTTCGGTAATTGCTGGTCGCGATAGCGTTCCACCAGAGAAACGGAAGCGACGAAGCCCACGACCGCACCGAACATCACATAATAAGCAGGCGCGATCGGCGACCCGGTTTCCCGAATTAGCCACGTCACAATGAACTGTGCGAAGCCACCGAACAGCATCACCGCAAAATTGTAGGCAATTGCCAGGCCGGTGGACCGTACGCCGGTCGGAAACTGTTCCGCGATCGCGGTCGAGATCGGCCCGAAGAATACACCGACGAGCGTGCACAAGATGCCTTGCATGATCGTGAGCCTGAGCAGGCTCGGAGCGGCGTACACCCAGTCGAACAGCGGATAGAGCAAGATAAAATAGGCGATCGTCGCAGCAACCAGGATCGGCCGGCGACCGATTCGATCGGATAGCGCCCCGCACAGCGGAATGGTTGCGGTCAGGCACACAAGACCAATGACCTGGGCCACGAATGCGTCCGTCAGAGGCATGCCAAGTTGCGTCTTCGCAAACGTGGGCATATACACCAGCACGACGTAATACGAAATAGTGCCGCAGATCACCAGCCCGAAGGTGACCGCCAGACTGCGCTTGTTTCGCACAAATACGGTCCCGAAGGGATTGCGTACTGCGCCAACGCGGCGTGAATCAAGGAAGGCGTCGGTCTCTTCCAGGTAGCGGCGGATATACAGTCCGACCGGCCCAATGATGAGTCCGAACAGAAAAGGCAGGCGCCATCCCCAAGAGTCGATTTGCCCGGCTTCAAGTCCACGCGTGATGAGCGTGCCCGCAACGGCGCCCGACAGCGCGGCGAGGCTTTGCCCGACCATTTGCAGCGAACCATAGAACCCGCGCCGGTTAGGGGGCGCGGTTTCAACCAGGAACGCCGTTGCGCTTGCGAATTCGCCGCCTGCCGAGAAGCCTTGCAGCAGGCGCGCCAAAAGAATAATCAACGGCGCAGCGATACCGATTGCCGCATACGGGGGCGCGAATGCAATCATTGCCATCGCCAGGGTCATCAGTCCGATGATCAGTTGCAGCGCCGCCTTGCGACCTTTGCGGTCGGCATACATGCCGAGCACGATGCCGCCAACGGGTCGCATGAAAAATCCAACCCCGAAAGTCGCCATGGTCAACAGGAGAGACGCGTATTCGCTTTGCGCCGGAAAGAACAAACGCGCAATGATGACGGTCAGGAATCCGTAAACGACGAAGTCGTACCACTCGAGGGCGTTGCCGATGACGGCGGCGACGATTTGCCTCGTGCGGGGCGGTTTGTGGATCACGCCGGCGTCCTTGGTGGGGATGGGACCCGCATTGTACCGGCGAGTCCGGCCGGTACGCGCCAAAATAAGAAGGCCGCGTGCGCGGCCAATTTCAATCGTCGTTCAACCCTAGCGTGCTGCTAATGCGGGTTCAGTAGCGGGGGCAAACAGTTTCTCCATCTCGCGTCGTATTTTGACCGCGTGGCTGGATTCGTCGACCGCGACATCGGTCCATCGCAGCGGCTGCCCCGCCATAACTGGTCGCAGCACTTTGACGCCATGCGCAAGCCCGAGCGATAAGGCGCCAATGCTGAGCGACGCTTCGGCCGGCATCAGTTTGCCTACGACGGTATATCCGCCTTCACCGTCCAGGATTTCACCGGCGTTGAGGTTGCGCTTTGCAGTGGCGACCACGTCCGCACGAAAACCGGTCGGGCAACCGGTGGGCTCGCCGCGCAAACCTACCGATGCCACCGAAATGCCGACTTCCAGCCCGATCAAATGCCAGCGCTTGTACAGGCATGCGTAACGCCCCGACGCATCGGTGCGGACCATATATTCCTTGAAACAGTTGCGGATGTATTCGGTGTCTCCTTCGAACACGACAAATACCCCGAAGCGAATATCGTAGGGAATGACGCGCCCGTCGGGCTCGAGCGAGGAAATTACTTCGACCTGGCCTTTATGGTGTAGATGGCCGCCTTCTGCAATTGGGCGCATCACATTCGGAATGTCATCGACACTGGCAGGCGGAAACAACAAGCCCTGGGGCGCGGGTGTCAATGCGGTCGCATTGCACACCGCCGTGCTTTCGATCGCCGGTTTCGAACCATCCAGAAACGAATTGAACATCTTCGGATTAAGTCCGCCGGTTTTCGCTTGTTCGGGCGTCAAACCGTAGTAACCCCACACCGTTTCCGGTGTCGACTGTGCGAAATGCGGCAACCATTTGTGGCCGCGGCCCGCGGCAACGACGCTGAATCCGGAAGCGCGCGCCCAATCCACCAGGTCGCAGATCAATGCCGGCTGATCGCCGTAGGCAAGGCTGTACACGACACCGGCGTCTTTTGCGCGGCGCGCGAGCAACGGCCCGCACATCGCATCCGCCTCCACCGTCACCATGACAATGTGTTTGCCATGCTTGAACGCGGCCAACGCATGTTCCACCGCTGCGATCGGATTGCCGGTTGCTTCGACGATGATATCGATCAGCGGATGCGCCACCAGCGCCTGCCAATCGTCGCTGACGTGGGTCAAGCCTGACGATAGCGCGGCATCCAGCGTCGCAGCCGCGTGGCGTTCCGGTTGCCAGCCGACTTTTCGCAGGTTCTCTTTGGCAGCCGCAGGCGAGAGGTCGGCAATGCCGCACAAATGCACACCAGGCGTTTTCGGGACCTGGGCAAGATACATTGCACCGAATTTCCCGGCCCCGATCAAACCTACGCGCAGGGGCCTGCCCTGTGCGGCACGCTCACGAAGCTTCGCGTACAGGTTCATGTTGCCGGTTACGCAGCCGCCAAGGGCGTAAGCGCTTCTGCGGGCGTCCCGTCTTTCCAGGGCAATGGCACATCGTAGTCCTGGACCAGGCAATCGTCCGGCAGGCATTGGATTGGCGTGAAATCGCGATGCGCGATGTACTCGGGCCGTTTGAAGCGGCGGATGTGATTGGACACCGCGCACAGGCTTAAGTACACGTTGATGCGATCCCAGGGCGACAAGTTGCAGTTCGAGGCATGCACCAGGCATGAATGAAACAAAATCATCGATCCCGCAGGGCCTTTCGGGGCGACCAGGCCGCCGCGTTCCACCAGCTTGCGGATGGTATCGTGATTGATTGTCCACAACGGATAACTTGTGGTGGAGGTATCGTGTTCGGCCTGCAGCACGCCGAGTCTGTGGCTGCCGGGAATGAACATCAGGGGCCCGTTAAATTCGTTGACCTCGCCCAGGAAGATCGCGACATTCATGGCACGCGGCTCCGGCATCTGATCGTCGTTTTTCCAGGTGCCGTAATCCTGGTGCCATTGCCAGACATCGCCGTCGAAAGCCATCTTGCCGTTGATCTTGAACTGATGCATGTACACCGCTTCACCGAACAGCTGCTGGATCGGGTGCACCATGCGCGGGTGGCGCGCGAGTTTCGCAAACTGCCGGTTGTACATATGCGCGGCGAAATTCGTGCGCACCGCATCGCTGCCTTTTTCGCGCACGTTCTCGGCGCGATGCTGCGCATACAGCGCTGGAACTTCGTTTAACAGAATATCGACTTCCTGCGGCGTGAACAGACTGGGGAAGAACAGATAACCATCACGCTCAAACTGCGCAATTTGTGCGTTGTCGAGTTTCATCGGGCTTCCTTTTTTTTCAGCACGGCAATTTTGGGTGCGCTCGCTGCGGCAGGTTGCTTCCTGGCCGCAACAGCGGGCGGCCTTGCTTTCTGCGGCGTCGAGGAGGCCGGCGCGTCGAGGCGCAGACTGGCGTAACTACCTGGCGCATCCTCGATAATTTTAATGTGCTGCCCGGGAGCGCGGGCCGGCACCTTTTCGCCGCCGAAGCGCGCTATCCAGTTGCCCCAGTCAGTCCACCACGACCCCGGCCGTTTGTCCGCGGCCGCCAGCCAGCCCTCGGCGGTGTCTTGCAATTGGTCATTGGTCCAGTACCAATACTTGTTGGCCGAAGGCGGATTAACAATGCCGGCGATATGGCCTGATCCGCCCAGTGTAAAACGCACGGGACCTTTCAACAGCTGCGCGCTCAAGTAGGTCGTCTTCCACGGAGCGATATGGTCTTCGAGCGTGGAAATGAAATATGCCGGTATGTTGATCCTGGAAACGTCGATGGCTTCGCCTGCCAGAGTGATGCCGCCGGGTTCGCGCAATTTGTTTTTGATGTACATGTTGCGCAGATAAAAAGTATGCATCTTCGCGGGCATGCGCGTTGCATCCGAATTCCAGTACAGCAAATCGAACGGAAAGGGTTCCTTGCCGAGCAGATAATTGTTGACGACAAACGACCAGATCAGATCGTTGGCGCGCAGCATGTTGAACGTTGAAGCCATTTCGGAACCTTCAAGATAGCCGCGCTCGGCCATTTTCTTCTCGAGTTTGCTGACCACCTCTTCGTCGACGAAAACGCCCAATTCTCCAGGCTCCGAGAAATCGATCAGCGTGGTGAAGAATGTCACGCTCTTCACACGGCGTTCGCCCTTGGCTGCCATCCACGCGAGCAGGCATGCAGTCAGCGTACCGCCGAGGCAATAACCGATCATGTTGATGTCATGTTCTCCGGTCGTCTTCTCGATGGCATCCATTGCCGCCCGCGGCCCTTCCAGCATATAGTCCTCGAAGGTCTTGGCTGCGTGCCTGCGGTCCGGATTGACCCATGAAATTACAAACACAGTGATGCCTTGGTCCAGCGCAAAGCGGATGAAGGAGTTTTTTTCGCGCAGATCCAAAATATAATATTTGTTGATCCAGGGTGGCACGATCAACAACGGTGTCTTGTACACCGTGCTCGTGGTTGGCTGATACTGGATCAGCTGCATCAGATCATTCTGGAATATCACCTTGCCCGGCGTACTCGCGACGTTTTTGCCCATCGTGAATGCTTTTGGATCGGTCATGCTGATGGCAAGCTTGCCATCGCCGCGGTCCATGTCCTGGAGCAGGTGATTCAGTCCGTCAAACAGGTTCTTGCCCCCGCTCTCAATAGTCGCCTTCAGTACTTCGGGGTTGGTTAAAACGAAGTTGGTCGGCGCCAGGGCATCGATATACTGACGCGTAAAAAATTTCACCTTGCGCGCGGTGACCGGATCCAGTCCGTCTACTTCCGCGACCGATTTCTGGATGTTCTGCGCGGCGATGAGATACGACTGCTTGATGTAATCGAAAAGCAGATTGTTTTCCCATAACTCGCTTCGGAAGCGGTTGTCGGCCTTGGATGGCTGGGCAACCGGTGGGGCTTCGGCTCCAGCCGCCTTGAGGAACGTGTTCTGCCAAAGATTGAAATAGTCATGCCACATGCGCATCGACATCTCCGCCAGCTTGAACGGATCGGTCATCAGCCGCCCGGCGAGTTCGGAGAAGGCTTTGCCTACCCCTAGTTCATCGTTAGCCTCTTCGCCCGCCTGTCTCGCATGCGCGGTGAGGTGGGTTTCGACCAGGTGTTTGCTGCGCAGGGCAATTTCCGCGAAAGTCCGCGCAAATTCGGTGGCATCAGCAGCGGCGGGAGCGCCGTTCGGTTTCTCAGTCATGTGGCTAAACTAGTTCGAAGTCAGACGAGGTGCAAGTCGTTCAATGGCCCAGGTTGTTATAGGCCGCAAATTTCTCCACGATCAGCGCCATTTCTTCGTCGCTCAACAGGTTTGGAGTTCTGATCTGCAATGCGCGCCAGTATTGCTCGCATAGCGCCTCCACTTCCACGGCGAGCGCCAATGCGTTTGTCAAATTGCTGCCTGTGGCAATCATGCCGTGGTTAGCGAGCAGGCAGGCCGCGCGCCGCTCAAGCGCCCTGATCGCATGGTCAGACAGCGTTTGCGTGCCAAAGGTCGCGTAAGGCGCGCAACGGATGTCATTGCCGCCCGCAACCGCAACCATGTAGTGAAACGCAGGCACCCCCATGCCCAGGCAAGCCAGTGTCGTTGCAAAACTGGAATGCGTATGGACCACCGCTTGGCACTCTTGCTTGTGGCGGTAAATATCGAAATGGAAGCGCCACTCCGAAGATGGTTTGCGCAGTCCTTTCGGGCCTTCTGCATCGATGAAGGTGATATCCGCCGGTTGCATGTCTTCGTAGGGCAATGCAGAGGGGGTCACCAGAAAGCCTGCCTTCCAGCGTGCGCTGACATTGCCGGATTTGCCCCGGTTGATTGCCAGGGTGTTCATGCGTAGCGCAGTCGCGATAACTTGTTTTCTGAGTTGCAATTCGGTCACGATCAGGCCGCTCGGGTCCGATACAGTTTGTCCAGTCCGTTGCGGGTCGGGGTCGCGACGCCGAGGTCGGTGATGATTCCGGTTACAAGGCGCGCAGGGGTTACGTCAAATGCCGGGTTTGTCGCACGCGCGTCCAGCGGGGCGATGCGAACTTGGATAATACGATGTTCGGCTGCCTGCTGTCCGCGAACCACTAGAAGCTCATCGCTGCCACGTTCCTCGATCGGTATGTCTGCGACCGCGTCCCGGACTTCCCAGTCGATGGTCGGCGAGGGCACCGCGGCGTAGAACGGCACTCCGCAGTCTTTGGCAGCCAGCGCTTTCAGGTAAGTGCCGATCTTGTTGCACACATCGCCACTACCGGTAACGCGATCCGCGCCGACCATAACCAGATCGACCTGGCCACGCTGCATCAGGTGGCCCCCTGCGTTATCCGCGACCAGCGTGTTAGGCACGCCGTGCTCGGAAAGTTCCCACGCGGTAAGCAGCCCCTGGTTGCGCGGTCGCGTCTCGTCCACCCATACATGCAGCGGGATGCCGGCGTCGTGCGCCAGATAGATTGGCGCCAAGGCGGTGCCTACGTCGACAGTCGCCAGCCAGCCAGCATTGCAATGCGTGAGTACATTGACCTCGGTCTTGCGCCTGGCCACTTCGCGCAGCAGCGCCAATCCGTGCTGACCGATGGCGAGATTCAGCGCAATGTCTTCGTCGGCGATCGCCTGCGCTTCCTTCCACGCGGCATCGGCGCGCGCCGACGGACCCAGCGCTCCTAAAGCACGCGTCATGCGCTTGAGCGCCCAGCACAAATTGATCGCCGTCGGCCTGGTTTTGAGTAGAAGATCCGCGGCCTGCGCAAGGTTTTGGTCGGACGCATTGGCTGACATTGCCAGCGCCATGCCGTACGCGGCCGTCGCGCCGATAAGCGGAGCGCCGCGGACCTGCATCGAACGGATTGCATGCGCAGTCTCTTCGCAGCTACCGAGCCGCAGCGTATGGAACTCAAACGGCAGGCGGGTCTGATCGATGATGGCGACTCGCTCCGCTTCCCGCCAGACGCTGCGATAAGGCACGCCCGCGACTTTCATGCGCCCTCGCTCTGGAAACGGTAGACCTGGTCGGCGTCCCGTGTTCGGGACAGCAGCCCCTTGAGCCACAGGTAATTAAGGTGCGCGATCGATTCTCCCATGGCAAAGAAAATCTGGTGAGTGTCCAGTTCGCGGCGGAACAGGACAGACAGCAGATCCGCGGCGGATTGTGGGCGACGGCAGGCTTCCATGACCTCCGCCAGGCGATCCGTATGGTGATCATGCAGCATCTTCACGCGGTGATGGGCGCCGCGGAAGGGCAAGCCATGAGAGGGCAGCACCAGTGTATCGATGGGAAGTTCGGTAAAGCGGTCGATGGAGCGCAGGAAAAGATCCAGCGGATCGCTTTCCGGCTTGTTCGGCCACACGCTGATGTTCGTGCTGATCTTGGGCAACAGCATGTCACCTGAGATGAGCACGCCAAGCGCCTCGCAGTACAGCGCAGCATGTTCGGGCGCGTGCCCATAGCCGATGATGACGCGCCACAGGTTACCGCCCATGCTGATTTCGTCGCCATCCAGCATGCGCACGAAGCGGGTGGGCGGCTCTCCCACGATCTTGCGGTATGAATTGCCCCGGCTGGCAATGTCGCGGACGCGTTTCGCGTCGAGCCCGTGCTCGGCAAACAGATCCGCTGTTGCATCCGAACCAAAACCGGCAAGAGTCTGGTATTGCGCATGGGCGGTTAGAAATTCGGTTTCGGTCATCCATAGCGGAGCAGCGAAGCGCTGCATCAACCACCCGGCGTTGCCGAAATGGTCGGGATGGAAATGAGTTACCAGCACCCTCGTCAAAGTCGTAGTGCCGAGCACTTCGGAAAAAATGCGCTCCCAATGGGCGCGCGTATCCGGCAACGCTATGCCACAGTCCACCGCGGTCCACCCGTTTTCTTCCCGCACCAGCCAGAGGTTGATGTGGTTCAGCGCGAACGGCAGCGGCATGCGCAGCCAGTACACGCCTGGTGCGACCTCGAAGACGCCTCCTGGCGCGGGCGGCTCGGCGAACGGGAAACTTATCCGGGCGTCGAGGTTCGGTGGAACAACAACAGTCTGCATTTGGCGGATACCAGCAAGAAAGGCGAACGCTATAGTGGGATTCTACTTGACGCTTACGTAAACTGGCCTGATGACCGAAACCACTTACACCATTACCGACCTGGCACGCGAGTTTGGACTGACGACGCGCGCGATCCGTTTCTACGAGGACCATGGATTGATTGCGCCCAGTCGGGCGGGGCGTAACCGGGTGTACCGCAACCGCGACAAGGTGCGGCTCAAACTGGCGTTGCGAGGCAAGCGACTCGGTTTGTCTTTGTCCGAGATACGTGAGCTTATCGATATGTACGATGCGGCCAAGGATGAGCGGGCGCAAGTCGAGCGTCTGCAGCAGGTGCTGCAAAAGCGGCGCAGTATTCTTGAGCAGCAACGCGAGGACATCGAAGTGGTATTGGGAGAAATTGCGGCATTCGAACAGCAGTGCCGCGAATTCCTGGAGAGCAATCCGGAACGTCCCGAGGTGCCGCGATTGTCTGGCAAATGCCCCTAATATTCTGAATCCACGTATTTGTTGCGCAGCAATTTCGTCACGATGTCCCGTCATTTGGGCCTGACAACATGATTGACGTTAACGTAAACGTCAACTACAGTTCGCGAAATCAATACGGAGACGACCATGACTGGCTTTCAACCGAGCAACCCGGCCTATGCCGAGCGCGTTCAAGACAGCTTCAAGCGCCAGCACGCCATGGCGTTGCTGGGCGCGCAGCTGACTCGCCTCGCTCCGGGCGCATGCGAGATCCAGCTTCCCTACAAGCCTGAAGTTACCCAGCAGCATGGCTATTTTCACGGTGGCATCATCGGTACCATCGCGGACTCGGCAGGCGGTTATGCTGCGTTTACCCTGATGGCCCTGGACTCGAGCGTTCTGACAGTCGAATACAAGATGAACTTGCTTGCCCCCGGCGACGGTGAATTGCTTATCGCGCGTGGGCGGGTGCTGAAATCGGGACGGACACTGGTGGTAGCGCAAGTCGACGCATTTGTCGTGAAGGCCGGCCGTGAAACGCTCTGCGCGACGTTGCTGCAGACCCTGATGATAATGCTTGGACGACCCGACCAATGAATAGTCCGGACAACGTTTCGATGCCCTCCTTTCCCTCGCTTGATTTTGATCTCGGTCAAGACATCGAAATGCTGCGCGATAGCGTGCAGCATTTCGCTGCGAAGGAAATCGCGCCGCGGGCCGCGGAAATGGATCGGCGCAATGAATTCCCCATGGATCTGTGGCGCAAGTTCGGCGGCCTGGGTCTGCTTGGCATTACTGCGGGTGAGAGTTATGGTGGAACCGGGATGGGCTATCTCGCGCACGTGATTGCCATGGAGGAAATTTCGCGGGCCTGCGCGGCAGTCGGCCTGTCATATGGCGCACATTCCAACCTGTGCGTGAACCAGATCAATCGCAACGGTACCGAAGCGCAAAAGCGCCGCTACTTGCCGCGCCTGATTTCCGGCGAACACGTCGGCGCGTTGGCGATGAGCGAACCGAACTCCGGTTCGGATGTCGTGAGCATGAAGCTGCGCGCGGACCGAAAGGGTGATCGCTATCTTCTCAATGGCAACAAGATGTGGATCACGAACGGCCCGGACGCCGATGTGCTGGTGGTGTACGCCAAGACTGATGTCGCGGCGGGGCCGAAAGGCATTACCGCTTTCATCCTCCAAAAATCGTTCAAAGGTTTTTCCACGGCGCAGAAGCTAGACAAGCTTGGCATGCGTGGCTCGAACACGAGCGAGCTGGTGTTCCGGGATTGCGAGGTTCCGGCGGATAACGTACTAGGGGAGGTCGGACGTGGGGCCCAAGTCCTGATGAGCGGCTTGGACTACGAGCGCGCCGTACTGGCCGGGGGCCCGCTAGGCATCATGCAAGCGTGTATGGATATCGTGATGCCGTACGTGCACCAGCGGGAACAGTTCGGACAACCAATTGGCGAGTTTCAGCTCATGCAAGGCAAGATCGCCGACATGTATACGACCCTGAATGCCTGCAAAGCCTATGTGTACGCGGTAGCCAAGGCATGCGACCGCGGCCACACCACGCGCAAAGATGCGGCGGGCGCCATTCTGTATGCGGCCGAAAAAGCCACGTGGATGGCCGGCGAAGCAATCCAAACGCTCGGTGGCAATGGCTACATCAACGAATACGCGACCGGGCGGCTGTGGCGCGATGCCAAACTCTATGAAATCGGTGCCGGGACTTCCGAGATCAGGCGCATGTTGATTGGCCGTGAGTTGTTCCGGGAAACTGCTTGAGCCTTCAATGACGATCCTGGCGGCAGAAACCCAAGAAGAAGTTGCTTTCTTGATTGCACAGGGGACGCTTGACGGTTTCAATCGCCATTACCGGTTATTCCGTGAGACCAGTCGCTACGCAAAATCGCTATTCGAAAGGGGACAATGGGCGGAAATACAGCGTATTTCGCGCGAGCGCATCCAGTTCTACGATCGGCGTATTAGCGAGACCGTTCAATACCTGCAACGGCGCTTCCACACGGACCAGCTCCCGGACGCGATCTGGCAACAGGTCAAACAGCACTACATCGGATTGCTTACCAACCACAAGCAACCGGAACTCGCAGAGAGTTTCTTCAATTCGGTAAGCTGCCGCATTCTCCACCGAAATTATTATCACAACGACTTTTTGTTCGTACGTCCTGCACTGTCCACCGAACATATCGATTCCGACCCGCCTACCTATCGAAGCTACTATCCATCCAGGGACGGCGTGCGCGCCACCATCGCTCAAGTGCTCAGAGATTTCGGCTTGCGCAACCCATTCCGCGACCTCAATCGCGATTCCCGCTGGTTGCTGCGCGCCGTGCGCGAGCACCTCGGCAGACCAATTCTGCTGGAAGCAAATCACCAGATTCAGGTTCTGACGTCGCTGTTCTTTCGCAACAAGGGAACCTACGCCGTTGGCAAGATTATCAATGGCAGCCAGGAAGTTCCTTTTGCAATCCCGATTCTGCGCAATGCGGACGGCAGCCTGTATCTCGACACCATGCTCCTTGCGCCCGAGCATCTGGCCGTCCTGTTCGGATTCAGCAGGGCGTACTTCATGGTCGATATGGAAGTTCCCTCGGGTTATGTTGAGTTCTTGAAAGGCTTGCTGCCCAACAAGCCGGCCGCTGAGATCTACACCGTGCTGGGTTTACAGAAGCAGGGCAAAACGCTCTTCTATCGCGATTTTCTGCACCATTTAAAACATTCCAGCGATCGCTTTGTAATTGCGCCGGGAATACGCGGACTCGTCATGCTGGTGTTCACGCTCCCGTCCTACCCGTATGTGTTCAAAGTCATCAAGGACGTCATTTCGCCTCCGAAGGAAATCACGCGCGAGCAAGTCAAGAACAAGTACCTCCTGGTCAAGTATCACGATCGCGTTGGTCGGATGGCCGATACGCTTGAATATGCGAACGTGGCATTTCCGGCCGATCGCTTTTCGCCCGAACTCATCGCGGAACTGCGTAGCCTGGCGCCCTCCATGGTGGATGAAGAGGGCGATACCGTGATTATCAAACACGTTTATATCGAGAGGCGCATGATTCCGCTGAACATGTATGTCGATCGGGCGAGTGGCGAGCAGCTTGCGCACGCCGTGCGCGAGTACGGCGACGCCATCCGGCAACTGGCGGCTGCCAATATTTTTCCTGGCGACATGCTGTTCAAGAATTTTGGCGTGACTCGCTTCGGCCGCGTGGTGTTCTATGATTACGATGAAATTGCATACATGACGGACTGCAATTTCCGGCGCATGCCGAAGGCGCGTACTCCCGAGGACGAGATCGCCGCAGAGCCGTGGTATCCGGTTGGGGCCGCGGATGTATTTCCCGAGGAGTTTGCGGCATTCCTGCTGGGCAATCCGCACGTGCGAGAAGTATTTCTAGAGCATCATCGCGAATTGCTCGATGCCGACTTCTGGATGGCCACGCAACGGCGCATCGCCGCTGGACACGTCGACGACGTATTCCCGTACCCAGAGACGCTGCGTTTTCGCCCGCGTTTCGCTTCCGGCGCCAAGCCGTAACGAGGAGACTAAATCATGACAACCGATCCGATCGTAATCATTTCGGCCGCACGCACCCCGATGGGAGCGATGCAAGGTGATCTCAAGGAGTTCACAGCGCCCCAGCTTGGCGCTGCAGCTGTGCGCGCGGCCGTCGAGCGTTCCGGCGTCAAGGCGGAGCAAGTGCAGGAAGTCATCATGGGCTGCGTGCTTGCTGCGGGCCAAGGACAGGCGCCGGCGCGCCAGGCCGCTCTTGGCGCCGGACTGCCGCTGTCAACCGGGTGCACGACCGTCAACAAGATGTGCGGATCCGGCATGAAAGCGGCCATGTTTGCGCACGATCTGCTCAGGGCCTCCAGCAGTGAAATTATGGTGGCCGGCGGCATGGAGAGCATGACCAACGCACCTTACCTGTTGCCAAAGGCGCGCACCGGCTACCGCATGGGGCACCACCAGGTCATCGACCATATGTTCCTGGACGGACTGGAGGATGCCTACGACAAAGGCCGCCTGATGGGCAGCTTCGCCGAAGACTGCGCAATAAAATTCGGCTTCACGCGCGAGCAACAGGACCGTTTCGCGATTACCTCTCTGGAGCGCGCACAACAAGCAAACCGCGATGGCTCATTCGCTTGGGAAACCGTGCCGATTGCGGTCAAGGCGGGCAAGGACGAGCGCTTCATCGAGCATGATGAACAGCCCTTCAAGGCCAACTTCGACAAGATTCCACTGCTGAAACCCGCGTTTCGCAAAGACGGTACCGTGACGGCCGCGAATTCAAGTTCCATCTCGGACGGCGCTGCTGCCATGGTCATGATGCGTCGTTCAACCGCCGATAAACTCGCGCTCAAGCCGCTGGCGACGGTGATCGGGCACGCGACACATGCGCAGGAACCGGGGTTATTCACGACTGCGCCGGTTGGGGCAATTCGTAAATTGTTCGACCGTACTGGCTGGGCGGCCGATCGGGTCGATCTCTACGAAATCAACGAAGCGTTCGCTGTGGTGACCATGGCCGCAATGAGCGAGCACAAGGTGCCGCATGAAAAAGTCAATGTGCATGGCGGCGCTTGCGCGCTGGGACACCCCATCGGCGCCTCGGGCGCCCGCATCCTGGTCACACTGATCGGCGCGCTGCGAAAGCGCGGCGTCAAACGCGGCGTCGCGTCCCTTTGCATCGGTGGCGGGGAAGCCACCGCGATGGCCATCGAACTTGTCAGCTAACAGCGCGGTCGCTGCCTCGCGGCGATTACCGCGACGTAAAGATTGAATTATTGCTGCAAAGGAAAGCGAAATGGCGAACAAAAAGATCGGTTTCATCGGCGTCGGACTGATGGGCCACGGGATGGCGAAAAATCTGGTCGAAAAAGGTTTTCAGACGATCGTGCTTGGCCACCGGAATCGGGTGCCGGTGGAAGATCTGGTCAAGCGCGGAGCCAATGAGGCAAAAGACGTGGCCCAGCTTGTCAAAAGTAGCGAGCTGATTTTTTT
>JBJMWI010000079.1:0-46412 GCA_045810225.1 Burkholderiales bacterium | reverse complement strand
CTGCATCGGCACAATTGCGCGCGCTTGCAGTGGACGATGTCGAAAACCTGAATGCTGGTAATCAACGCGCGTTCTTCAATTTGTACAACCAACTGCGCGAACGTTCTGGCATCGTGCTGGCTGCAGGCAACGCTCCCCCGGCACAGCTGAAGTTGCGTCCAGAACTCATGACGCGACTGGGCTGGGGACTGATCTACCAGGTTCAGGCACTCACCGACGAAGAAAAAGCGCAAGCGCTCAAGCGCCACGCTACCTCGCGCTCATTTGACCTGCCTGATGGTGTGATCGATTATTTATTGCGCCATATGAGCCGCGATTTGCCTTCCTTGATGAGTTTGCTTGACGCGCTGGACCGGCACTCGCTCGAAAACAAGCGGCCTATCACGCTACCCCTGCTCAGGGAATTACTACTGCGCCCTGAAAGTGGTTGACGGCCCTAAGGCCCTGAGGGGTGGAACGGTTTTCTGCAGCCTTTACGTTATACTGCCGCTCTCTGTTCCAACGCCGCCCGTCGATACTTGCTTCAACCCATCAGTTATGCTGTGTGCATGGTTAAGTTCACAAGACAAGTCTGATGTTCGGCAGGACCGTGTCCCAAGGCACATAAAAACTAAAATTCCGCGTCGTTAGAAAAAAATATGCGTCTTGCATTATTTGACCTGGACAATACCTTGCTCGCCGGGGACAGTGATTTCGAGTGGGCCCAATTCCTGATAGAGAAGCAAGTGCTCGACCGCGAGGTTTACGAAGCACGCAATCGTGATTTCTACGAAGCGTACAAGGCAGGCACGCTCGATATCCATGAATTCCTCGATTTTCAGTTGAAGCCGCTGGCACGCCACCCGCGCAAGCAGCTCGAGCTGTGGCATAGCGAATTCATGCAACAAAAAATATTGCCCATCATCACGCGCAAGGCACGCGACCTGGTTGACAGCCATCGCGATGATGCGCGAGTGGTAATTACCGCAACGAACCGCTTCGTCACTGCGCCAATCGCGCGCGAATTTGGGATTGAGAACCTGATTGCTACCGAGCCGGAGGAACTCGGCGCCGAATTTACCGGCCGCGTTAAAGGCGTGCCTTCATTTCGGGAAGGCAAAGTGGAGCGGCTCAAGATGTGGATGGCGGAGCATGGAATAGAATGGAATAGCGTCGAGCAAATTTGGTTCTATAGCGATTCACTGAACGACCTGCCGCTGCTGTCGCTTGTCAGCCATCCCGTCGCGGTAGATCCGGATGAGACGCTCAAGGAGCACGCGATAATGCACGACTGGCGCCTTATCAGTCTGCGTTAAGGTCGATTGCCAGCGCACGCTACAAATCACAATGTCGCGCGCACTGGCCGTTTTGCTGCTTGCATTAGTCGCAGCGTTAGCGTTGTTGGCTGGCGTGATGGTCGGCAGCGTTCCCATCCCTTTTAAGCAAATCGTATTGAGTCTAGTTCATCCAGGGCAAGATGCGGTTTCCGAAATCGTGTGGCAATTGCGCTTGCCGCGTGTCTTGGCGTCCTTCAGTTGCGGAGCGCTACTTGCCTTGGCTGGCACAATTATGCAGGTCCTGCTGCGCAATCCGATCGCGGATCCCTATGTTTTTGGCATTTCGGGCGGCGCCGCGCTGGGTGTCATGTTCGGCATGTTGATTGGCGTTGGAACAGTCATGCAGACGGGACTGGGATTAGTTGGGGCATTGCTGGCATTGATTCTCGTATTTGGCCTGAGTTTGCGGGCTGGCAGTTTTAATCCCTATCGGCTGCTGCTCACCGGTGTGGTCATCGCGGCAGGATTGAATGCGTTGCTGAGCCTGATTCTGGTGCTCGCGCCCCAGACTGCGATCAAAGGTATGCTGTACTGGCTGATGGGAGATCTGGGATACGCCGGCAATCCTTTGCCGGCTCTTTTGATCCTGGCGATATTGCTCGCGGTCACCCTGCCTTTTGCGCACGCCATGAATGTGTTGGCAATCGGGCGGCTGAAGGCACGCTCTCTCGGAGTCGCGGTAGGGGCCATCGAAACAATCCTGTTCGGCGTGGCGTCCGTGGCTGCTGTGACTGCCGTACTGATCGGGGGGACCGTAGGGTTTATCGGCCTTATCGTTCCTCATTTGGTACGTCTGCTCGGCCTGTCGGATCATCGCTCGCTGCTTCCAGCAGCCGTCCTGGCCGGTGGCGCTTTCCTGACGTTGGCGGACACCGTGGCTCGCAGTGCCTGGGCACCCTTGCAGTTTCCGGTCGGCGTTCTAACAGCGCTGTTGGGCGTGCCCGTTCTGCTCTTGCTGCTTGCGGGAAAAAGCAGAGATGCTGCGCATTGAGGGTTTGCGGCTGGGCTATCCGGGCCGCACGCTGGTCGAAAATCTGACCGCAGAAATTTGCCCCGGCGAGTTGTGGGCCGTACTTGGACGCAATGGCAGTGGAAAGACAACGCTTCTGCATGCGCTTGCGGCATTGTTGCAACCCCTGGCTGGCCGCGTAATGCTCGGTGACACCATGGTCGGCGCTCTCCCAAGGCGAAAGTTGGCCCGCCACATCGGGGTACTGTTGCAGGAAGAAAGTACTGAGTTTTGGGGTAGCGTTCAGGATTACGCGCTGCTCGGCCGTTATCCACATGCCTCCGGTCCTTTTGGATTTGCCGAGCAGGACGAGCGCATTGCACAGGCCGAACTTGATGCGGTTCACCTTGGCGGATTGCGCCAGCGGGCATACGCGTCTCTCTCGGGCGGTGAACGCCAGCGCGTGCGTGCAGCCGCATTGTTCGCACAACAGCCGGCCATTTTTGTGCTTGACGAGCCTCTGCAGCATCTCGACCTTACACACCAGGTCGCATTGCTGGAACGGCTGTCGAAACAAGCGAGGGAGCGTGGTGCAATTGTCATCATGGCCTTGCACGACCTGATCTTTGCCGCGCGCTATTGCAGCCATTTCCTGCTGCTTCATGGGAACGGGCATTACAGTTTGGGTGGTCCGGAACAAATAATGAAGGCTGATCTGCTTGGTCAGCTGTATGGCTTTCCTCTAACGGAGATAAATCTTGCCGGTGAGCGACTGTTCGTGCCAGCACGGGAAGGGCCGGAAGTGCGACATGTATAATCGATTCTTTTGCGTCCCAGCGGAATTCCGCGGTATTCGATGATTCGGAAACTTCTTCGCCGGGTATTTGCCCGCGGGCCGTCGTCATCCGCCAGTCTACAAGTCGTCCCGCGCACCAAGCACGGGCTGGCAAAGGACAAGATCAGTTCCAGCGCGCGCCGCATTGCCACGGGCTTGCAGCAGAAAGGTTTCGCCGCTTATGTCGTTGGCGGAGCGGTCCGTGACCTTTTGCTTGGACTGGAACCGAAGGATTTCGACATGGCAACCGATGCCACGCCGGAACAGGTTCGCAGTGTTTTCCGGCGCTCTCGCATCATTGGGCGGCGGTTTCGTCTGGTTCATGTGATTTTCGGTGACGAGACCGTGGAAGTTTCAACCTTCCGTGCACGCCAGGGCGACGAACAGGAGGATCAGCGAGCGGACGAGCATGGACGGATCGTACGCGATAACGTGTTTGGCACTCAGGAAGAAGATGCCACACGCAGGGACTTTACGATAAACGCCCTGTTCTACGATCCGACTACCGAGCAGATCCTCGATTTCTGTGGCGGGCTTGCCGATCTGAGAGCGCGCCGCTTGCGCATGATCGGAGACCCGGATCAGCGCTATCGCGAAGATCCGGTGCGCATGCTGCGCGCGGTACGCCTTTCGGCAAAACTGGGCCTGAAAATAGAATCCGAGACCCGTGCTCCGATCAAGGAGCTTGCCCCCCTGCTTGCGAACGTTCCGTCTTCGCGACTGTTCGAGGAAATGATGAAGTTGCTCTTTTCCGGACACGCCACTGCCTGCCTTCTGCAGTTGCGACAGGAAGGACTGCACCATGGCCTGTTGCCCATGCTGGATGTGATTCTCGAGCAACCGATGGGAGAGCGCTTCGTCATGATGGCATTGAAAAGCACCGACGAGCGCGTGCGTGCGCAAAAGCCGGTATCACCTGGTTTCCTGTTTGCCGCGCTGCTATGGCACGAGGTGCTTGCCGCATGGAAACAGGCGCAAGAAGAAGGACTCAATCCGTTGCCAGCGTTGTTCAAAGCCATGGATCATGTCATCCATGTGCAGGGCGAGAAGCTATCCATTCCACGACGCTTCGGTGCCGACATGAAAGATATCTGGGCTCTGCAGCCGCGTTTCCTCGGTCGCTCCGGGCGGCGGCCGTATAGCGTGCTCATGCATCCCCGCTTTCGGGCCGCCTACGATTTTCTGGTATTGCGCTGTGACAGCGGCGAAGTCGATGCGGAAATCGCGGAGTGGTGGGAGAATTTCCAGAAAGCAGATGAAGAAATCCGCAAGCAGATGCTGTTGCCTGATCGCAGCCCGCGGCGGCGTCGGCGTCGGCGCAAATCGGCGGGCGCCAAGCCCGAGGCCGAAGTGGTTCCCACCGGATCGGAATGATCCTGCGCATGGCGGAGGCTTTGGTCGGGTTAGGCGCCAATCTCGAAGATCCTTTGCGGCAAGTTAGACAAGCCATCCTCGAACTCCACGATATTGAGCGCACACAGGTGCTGGCGGTCTCCTCTCTGTATCGCAGTGCCCCCGTTGGCTACGCCGATCAGCCTGATTTCATCAATGCTGTAGTCAAACTGCAATCGCAATTGACGCCACATGAGCTACTCGATGCCCTGCATGCAATCGAGAACCGGCACGGCCGCCGTCGCTCGAGGCGCAATGCGCCACGCACGCTCGACCTTGACCTGTTGTTGTACGGCACGCTCGTCCTTGATGAAGATGGTCTGATTCTGCCGCATCCGCGCATGCACGAGCGCGCATTTGTGCTGTTGCCGCTGGCAGAGATTGCTCCGGACGCTTCTGTGCCGGGACGTCCGCCGTTGTCACAGTTGCTCGCACAGGTCGATCGCAATGGTGTAGTGAAGCTCGATGGCCGTTGAAAAATACCGTTATATCGTAGTGGAAGGGCCGATTGGAGCCGGCAAGACCAGCCTTGCGCGTCGATTGTCAACGCAGCTTGGCAAGGCATTGTTGCTTGAGGATCCGAATGCGAACCCATTTCTGGCACGCTTTTACGAAGACCAGCGCCGTCACGCCCTGGCGACGCAGTTGTTTTTTCTGTTCCAGCGCGTGCAACAGGTTGGGGGCCTTAAACAGGTCGATCTGTTTGACGGCGGGACCGTAGCTGATTTTATCCTCGACAAGGATCCTCTATTTGCGAGACTCACGCTGTCCGACGACGAACTTCAGCTCTACCAAAAAATTTACGCGCATCTCATGCCGCAAGCGCCGACGCCCGATCTGGTGATTTACCTGGAAGCTTCCGCCGAGAAGCTGGTGGAACGGGTGCAGCGGCGCGGGATGGCGTATGAACGCAATATCTCCGAGCAGTATCTGGTGCGGTTGGCCGAGGCTTACCGAACGTATTTCTACCAGTTTTCCGCTGCCCCGCTGCTGATTGTCAACAGCGACCATCTTAATTTTGTTGATGTTGCAGATGACTTTGCTTTATTGTTGCGCCGCATTTCCGAAATGCGCGGGCCGCGCGAATTTTTCAGCCGCGGTGAATGACACCAGAGGGAGGCAGGGCGCAGACGAGGCATAACAGGAAATAGGTGGACGCGTCCTCGTGATTCACCGTCCCGTCTTGGTCCTAAACGATGGAAGTTATCAAAACAGTCGCGCAACTCCGTGAACGGCTGAGGCGCGAATCTCAGGTAGCGGTCGTGCCAACCATGGGCAACATCCATGACGGACATCTGAGCCTCGTGCGCATAGCGCGAACGCAGGCGCCGGTTACTGTCACCACGATATTCGTAAACAGATTGCAATTCGGGCAGGGCGAGGACTTCGAAAAATATCCGCGCACGCTCGATGAAGACTGTGCAAAGCTCAAAGCCGAAGGCAATACCATTGTCTGGGCTCCCGACGAGAAGGAAATATATCCCGAGCCGCAAACCTTTTACATCGACTTGCCAAAAGTCGCCAACAAACTGGAGGGGCGCTTTCGCCCCGGCCATTTTCGCGGCATGGCAACCGTGGTGTTAAAGCTGTTCAACACGGTACAGCCGCAGATCGCCGTGTTCGGGAAAAAAGATTATCAGCAACTGGCCATCGTGCGGCAGATGGTGAAGCAGTTCGCCCTGCCGATGAACATAGTTCCCGCCGAAACGGTGCGGGCGGAGGACGGTCTGGCATTGTCATCGCGAAACCGCTATCTCTCGGCTGCGGAGAGGAAGGAAGCCATACGTTTACGCGAAGCGATCCTCGGTGTCCGCGACGCTATACTCAGCGGAGACCGCAATTTCGTTGCAATGGAATATGCGGCCGGCGCGCTGCTGGCACGCCATGGCTGGCAAGTGGACTATGTGGTCGTTCGCAACCAACGCGCCATACTGCGGCCCGACGCCAACGACAAGGCCTTGGTCGTACTCGGTGCGGCGAAGCTTGGGCAAACCCGGCTAATCGACAATATCGAAGTGCAGGCACCCTGAGCTACACATCCCACCCGCTTTTGCATGCTGCTTTGGTTCATCAAGTTGGCAGGCGCCAATGAAATGGCATGCTGCAAACTACAGCCCGTTTTGGCAGCGCGGCTTCATCGTGGAAACGGCGTTCCATCGTGACCATTCTGTACTGCAGCTCTTCCGAACCTTCTGAACCGTGGCGGCAAGCTTGCGTGCGAGGTTTTCCGCGCATACCTTTTCGCGTGTGGCCCGATTACGGACCCAGGGAAGACATACGCTACGCGCTAGTCTGGAGGCAGCCGCCCGGGTCGCTCGCCGGCTTGCCAAACCTGCAAGCGGTTCTGGTTCTCGGTGCCGGCGTTGATTCGGTATTAAGCGATTCTGAGCTACCCAGCGATGTCCCGGTTGTTCGACTGATCGATGCCGGACTGCCGGGCCCGATGGCGGAATATGCGCTATACGCCGTGCTTCACTTCCAGAGACGGATGTCCGATTATCTTGAACAGCAGCGCCGGGGCGTCTGGCGTCCACGCGAGGAATTGCTGGCCCGGCAGTGGCCAGTAGGTGTAATGGGCCTTGGCGTCATAGGCGCTACAGTCGCGAGTCGAATCCTCGCACAGGGGTTTCCCGTTTCAGGCTGGTGCCGCACCCAAAAAATGCTAGACGGCATAGATGTTTTTGCCGGTGCTGCCAGCCTTGATGCATTTCTGTCGCGCGCCAGAGTGCTGGTGAACGTGTTACCGCTAACACCGCGGACCCGCGGTATTTTGGACACCCGCGCTTTTTCAGCGATGCCGAAAGGCAGCTACGTTGTGAACATCGCTCGGGGAGGGCACGTCGTTGATGCAGATCTGCTTGCCGCGCTTGATTCCGGACAACTGGCCGGCGCGATGCTTGATGTCTTCGAACAAGAACCGTTACCCCCGGTTCACCCGTTCTGGCGGCACCCGAATATCATTGTGACGCCGCATGTCGCTGCGCCAACACTTGCCTTGCAAGCCCAGGCGCAAGTTCTGGACAACATCGGGCGGCTCGAGCGCGGCGAAATGCCGCTCGGAATTGTAGATCGCGGGAGGGGGTACTGACGCTTGCTACGTCGTAGGCAGCTTGTAGCTTTTGAAATCTTCGCGGAGCTTGGTTTTTAGCAGTTTGCCGGTCGCCGTGTGAGGCAGCTGATCGACGAATACCACGTCGTCGGGCATCCACCATTTTGCAATCTTGCCTTCGAAAAACTGCAGCAGTTGTTCGCGGGAAAGCTCTACATCTTTCTTTTTTACGACGACAAGCAACGGCCGCTCATCCCATTTGGGATGGAGCACGCCGATTACGGCTGCTTCTGCAACGCCAGGATGCGCCATGGCGGTATTTTCCAAGTCGATTGAACTGATCCATTCGCCGCCGGACTTGATGACGTCTTTGGAGCGGTCGGTGATCTGCATGTAGCCATCTGCGTCTATGGTGCCGACGTCACCGGTTGGAAACCAGGCAACACCCTTGCTATCGAGACGCAACGGATCGCCGCCCTCGCCCTTGAAATATCCCTTGCTGATCCACGGGCCGCGAACCAGCAGGTTTCCAAAGGCTTTGCCTTCCCAAGGCAGCTCTTTGCCATCGTCACCGACGATCTTCATGTCGACGCCGTACACAACACGCCCCTGCTTGTTCTGGATGGCGTATCTGTGGTCCGTGGACAAAGTCAAATGTTTTGCCTTCAATATACTTACCGTGCCGATCGGGCTCATTTCGGTCATGCCCCAGGCATGCAGCACCTGCACGCCATAGTAGTCCTGGAAACTTTTGATCATCGCTGGCGGACACGCGGAGCCGCCGATCACGGTGCGGTTCATGGTGCTGAACCTTAGCTTGTTCTGCCCCATGTGCTGCAGAAGCGCGAGCCATACGGTGGGTACTCCGGCCGATACCGTTACGTGTTCAGTCTCGAATAATTCATACAGACTCTTGCCGTCGAGTTGCGCACCGGGCAGCACCATTTTTGCACCGACCAGCGCGCAGCTATAGGGCAAGGCCCACGCATTCGCATGAAACATCGGCACTACCGGCAGCATTACATCGCGTGCCGAAACGTTGAGCGCATCGGGTAACGCGGCGGCATAGGCATGCAGCACAGTGGATCGATGCGAGTACAGCACCCCTTTGGGGTTGCCGGTCGTGCCAGAGGTGTAGCAAAGCGAGGAGGCGGTGCGTTCGTCGAACTGGGGCCACTCATAATCGCCCGCCTGCGCCTGGATCAGGTCTTCATAGCAAAGCAGATTTGGGATGCCAGCCTTGGGCATATGCGCCTGGTCAGTCATGACGATCCAGCCCTTCACGGTTTTACAGGCTGGCGCCAGCTTTTCGATCAACGGCACGAACGTAAGATCGAACAGGACATAACTGTCTTCGGCATGATTGGCGATGTAGGCAATTTGTTCGGGAAACAGGCGCGGATTGATGGTATGCATGATTGCACCCATGCCGGAGATGCCGTAAAACGCCTCGAGGTGCCTGTATCCGTTCCATGCCAGCGTGCCGACGCGATCACCGGCCTTCACGCCGAGTGCACTCAGCGCACCGGCGAGTTGTCTGGCGCGGCGGTGCGAATCACGATAGGTATAGCGGTGAATTCCACCTTCCACCAGGCGGGACACAATTTCTGTGTCCCCGTGGTGACGAGCCGCGTGCTCGATCAGTGAAGAAATCAGCAGCGGGACATCCATCATCAGGCCTTGCATGGCTTGCTCCGGTAAGCTTTCGTTTTGCGGAATTCTAGCAGTTTGAACCTGTGAGACGCCGCGCCGAGCGGATTGATACATTTCGTCTTTGCGTTGCAGTGCAAAAGAACTGGCGCGGATGTGCTCTAGCTCGCCGTTCGTTTACAACCGCGTTGCTTTGCGAATAGAATCCGGGCCGTATAGCACGCAGAATAGCAGTCGGTAAGTCGCTCGGACCCGTCGGCGGGCGGTCAGGAGTAAAGCCGGATAGATCTTAATTACAATAAACAGGCAGATGACGCCCGCGACTATGCAAGTATCCGATCCGCTCGGAAGGTTCCCGGACAGTTATCCGCCCGAGGAGCAATCACAATGAAATGCGCTAACTTCGCATTGCTGCTGTGTGCGGCGCTTCTTCCATCGACTTTTTGCGTTGGCGCCATAGCTGAAGAAACAATCCGCATCGCGTTTATCGAAGGCTTGAGCGGGCCTTTTGCAAATGTCGGCGAAATCGGACTGCGCCATTACCAAAGCGCCGCGGAAGCCGTTAATGCGCGTGGTGGCGTATTGGGAGGCATCAAACTCGAGATCATTCCGTTCGACCACAAGACCAGCCCGCAGGAAGCTCAACTGGCATTCAAGCAGGCCGCCGACCAGGGCATCCGTTACATTGCACAAGGCAATGGTTCCAGCGTTGCACTGGCGCTTTCGGATGCAGTAGCCAAGCACAATGAGCGCAACCTGGCGCAAAGCGTCATCTTTCTGAATTACGCAGCAGTGGATCCCGCCCTGACCAACGACAAGTGCAATTACTGGCACTTCCGTTTCGATGCGGACGCTGACATGAAGATGCAGGCGCTGACAAACTACATGGCGCAGCAGAAGAGCATCAAGAAGGTCTATCTGATCAATCAGGATTATTCTTTTGGCCAGGCGGTGACCAAAGCTGCGCGCAGCATGCTGACCGCAAAGCGTCCGGATATCGAAATCGTCGGTGATGACTTGCATCCGCTGGGGAAGGTCAAGGACTTCGCGCCTTACGTAGCCAAGATCAAATCTTCTGGAGCCGACAGCATCATTACCGGCAACTGGGGCAACGATCTCGCCTTGCTCGTGAAGGCAGGCAAAGAGGCCGGACTGCAGGTCGACTACTACACTTATTACACGGGCGCTGCGGGAGCAGTCACGGCCTTCGGAGAAGCCGGTGTTGGGCACGTCAAGCAAGTGACTACCTGGCATTCGAACATAAACGCAAAAGCAGGCGAGCACAATATCGCGTATCGCGCGCGCTTTCCTGACGTGAAAGATGACTTGTATTATTCGGCCATTCGCGAGTCCGTGAATGCACTTGCCATGGCGATCGAAAAGTCCAAGAGCACCGATCCGGCGAAAGTAGCACCCGCGCTTGAGAATTTGAGGTTCGAGGATGATTCGGGCGAGATTTACATCCGCGCTGACAATCATCAACTGGTGCAGCCTTTATACATCTCGACCCTGGTGAAGGCAAACGGAAGGGACGTGAAGTTCGACGTCGAGAAAACCGGACTGGGATTCCGGACTGACGCACGAGTCGAGGGCAAGGACACAGTAATGTCCACGACCTGCAAATTTCAAAGGCCCTGAGCGCGGGCCCAGTAGCGCGATGACCGCCGTGAACGCTTAAAGCATGGAATTCTTCCTCGTCACGCTGCTGAACAGCCTGTCATATGGGCTCCTGCTGTTCATGTTGTCGTCGGGTTTGACGCTGATCTTCAGCATGATGGGCGTACTTAATTTCGCGCATGCCAGCTTTTACATGCTCGGTGCCTATTTCGCGTATCAAACTGGCCTTTACGCCGGCTTCTGGCCCGCGCTGTTCATCGCACCTGTGCTCGTCGGCGCGTTAGGTGCGGCGACGGAGCGATTCGGATTGCGCACGGTGCACAAGTTTGGCCACGTCGCCGAGCTGCTGTTCACGTTCGGCTTGGCGTACGTGATCGAGGAAGTCGTGCATCTCATTTGGGGACGCGCTCCAGTTGATTACCGCATTCCGGGCCAGCTTGATTTCACGCTGTTCACGCTGTACACCACGCAATATCCGGCGTACCGCGGTTTTATGATGCTCGTTTCGGTGGGCATGCTATTGGCCCTCTATCTTGGCCTGACCCGCACGCGCATTGGTTTGGTGATCCAGGCTTCGCTTACGCACCCGGACATGGTCGAATCGCTGGGTCACAATGTTCCGCGCGTGTTCATGCTGGTCTTCGCCGGTGGAGCGGCGCTGGCCGGTCTCGCGGGCGTCATCGGTGGCAATGCTTTCATTACCGAGCCGGGCATGGCGACCGCAGTGGGCAGCATCGTTTTTGTCGTCGTCGTCTTCGGCGGCATGGGCTCTTTGGCCGGCGCTTTCCTGGCGTCTCTGATCATCGGCGCACTGCAAACCTTCTCCGTGGCGCTTGATTACTCCATGCTTGATGTGCTGGCCAGGCTTGGTATCAAGATCCCGGCGACTTCGTTGTGGCACGGATTCTGGTCCATAACTATCTCGCAAACCGCACCCGTGCTGCCTTATTTGCTGATGGTATTAATGCTGATCGTGCGCCCGCGCGGGCTCATGGGGACACGCGAATCATGATACGTAAGATCGCGTTTTGGGGCGTGGTCGCCGCCGTGTTCGCAGTGTTGCCATTTATGTTCTCTCATAGCTTCGCGCTTTCGATGCTGTCTCAAATGGGCATCGCCATCATCTTTGCGCTGTCTTACAACATGCTGCTCGGTCAGACCGGGCTATTGTCCTTTGGCCATGCCGTTTACTTTGGACTCGGGGCTTTCTTTTGCGCACATGCCTTGAATTTTATTGGCGCGGGGAAATTTTGGTTTCCGGTGACTTTGGTGCCGCTGATCGGCGGCTTGGCTGGGTTGGTATTCGGCCTGCTGTTTGGGTTCGTGACCACGCGCCGCGCCGGTACGCCGTTCGCCATGATCTCGCTGGGAATCGCGGAAATGGTTGCGGCGAGTGCATTAATGTTCACGACATTTTTTGGTGGGGAGGGTGGCATTGCCACCAACCGGGCTGTAGGCAAGGCGTTTCTTGGGCTTAGCTATGGCCCGCAAATCCAGGTTTACTACTTGATCGCGGGATGGTGCCTGGCCAGCATGATCGCCATGTTTGCACTGACACGCACACCCCTTGGGCGCATGGCCAATGCAGTACGCGATAATCCGGAACGCGCCAAATTCGTCGGCTACAACACCACGCGAGTGCGGTGGCTAATGATGTCCCTCGCAAGTTTTTTCGCCGGGATCGCCGGCGGCCTTGCCGCCATTAACTATGAAATCGTCACGGCGGAAACGCTGGGTCTTGTTGCGTCGGGCAATGTCGTGCTGATGGCGTTTATCGGTGGCATCGGTCAATTCTGGGGTCCGATCATCGGCGCTGTGCTGGTCACGCTGTTGCAATCGGCGTTGTCCAATTACACGCAAGCCTGGTTGCTGTACTTCGGACTTTTTTTCCTGGTCATCATTATGTTTTCGCCAGGCGGTATCGCCAACCTGATCGTGTTGCATCGGCCGGTTTGGAAAGCCGGCCTGGTCAGGCGCTTGTTTCCGTCCTACCCGATTGCCGCACTTGCGGGCGTGGTGCTGCTGGCAGGATTCTTTGCGTTGGTCGAAATGATCTACCACTTCGAAGCCAAGGAAAGCTCCAGCAAGGCGTTCTCCTATTTCGGCGTCATGCTTGATCCCTTGCAGGCGCGCTACTGGATTGGCAGCGCAGTCGTTTTCCTCGTCGGCATTGCGCTCGTCCATGGTGCAAGGACGTTCGTGAGCCGGGCTTGGGATGATCTGACGCTGGATCTTCAAAAGAGCGGAGCGGTCTAGCGATGGCTGTCCCGGCGCTGCGATTGCATGATGTGCGTAAAAGCTTCGGACGCACTTCCATCATCAATGGCGTCAATCTGAGTATCGAGCCGGGAGAGCGCCATGCCATCATCGGCCCCAACGGTGCCGGCAAGTCGACGTTGTTTAACCTCATCAGCGGGCGCTTCGGGGTCAGTTCAGGTGGAATTGAACTGCATGGCGAAGACATTACCGGCCTGGAGCCGGAGATCATCAACCGCAAAGGCCTTGCCCGCAGTTTCCAGATCACGAATATTTTTCCGCGCATGTCCGTGTACGAGAACGTACGCTGCGCGGTGTTGTGGTCGCAAGGTTACAAGTATTCTTTCTGGCATCGCGTGGATGGGCTGCAAAAAGTACGCGAACGCACCAGCGACATTGTCGAACGCATTGGCATGGCAAAGCGAAGCGACCGTCTGGCCGGTGTGCTGACCTATGCGGAGCAACGCGCGCTTGAAATTGGCATCACCATCGCGGGAGGAGCGAACGTCGTGCTCCTCGATGAACCGACTGCCGGCATGAGTCGCAGCGAGAGCGATGAAGCCGTCGAACTGATTCGCAAGGTGACGGAAGGGCGTACGCTGATTATGGTGGAGCATGACATGAGCGTTGTCTTCAATCTGGCAGACCGGATATCGGTGCTGGTGTACGGAGAAATAATCGCCAGTGGAAGCCCTCAGGAAATACGCGGCAACAGCGCTGTCCAGGAGGCCTACCTTGGCACCGAACAACATTAGCGCGGCGGCGACAGCGCTAAACGCTTAAGGTTTCGAATCATGCTGGAAGTCAGTAATCTGCATGCCTACTACGGCAAGAGCCACATCCTGCATGGTGTGCATTTAAAAGTCGGCGCGGGTGAAATTGTGAGTCTGCTGGGCCGCAATGGCGTCGGTCGTTCCACCACCATCAAGTCCATCATGGGGCAGGTCAACTCCACCGGCTCGGTAAAATTCAAAGGCGAGGAAATCAACGGTCAAAAGGCCTATATGGTCGCCCGCAAGGGTTTGGGTTACGTTCCGGAAAACCGCGAGATCTTTCCTTCCCTGACGGTCAAACAAAACCTTCTGCTTGGAATGAAGCGTGCGCGCCAGCAGGGACGCTGGAGCGTCGACGACATGTACGCCCTGTTTCCCCGCCTGAAGGAGCGCGCCGAGGCGCCGGCCGGAGTGATGTCCGGCGGTGAGCAGCAAATGCTGACCTTGTGCCGCACATTGATGGGCGATCCTGATCTGGTCATGATTGATGAGCCTACTGAAGGACTCGCACCAAAAATAGTCGAGCAGGTCGCCCATTTGTTCGAGGAGATCAAAAACCGCGGCGTATCGATCCTGCTGGTCGAGCAGAAGCTTACGATCGCCATGAAGATATCGCAGCGGCTTTATGTCATGGGTCATGGCAAGATCGTGTTCGAAGGCACACCGGACGGATTGCGTGCGAACGAAGCGGTTCGCAAGGAATGGCTGGAAGTCTGAATTCAATCTGACACAGCCCTTACGGAGAACGGCGGCCGAAGGCGCTTGCAGCCGATGCGGACAATCGTTCGCTCGGAGCGTTAGCTGCAGCATTGTTACCCGTGGGGTTGGTCGTAAACAGGGTCTCTCATCATGTCTTTAGTCGATTATCAGAAGCAGGGCAGCATTGGTGTCATCACGCTGAACAACCCACCGGTTAACGCGTTGTCGGTAAACAAGGGCGTGGTGCAAGGCATCCTGGATGCCTTCAAGGAAGGCGATCATGACCATCACGTGCGTGCATTTGTGATTATCGGCGGCGGACGCAATTTCTCCGGCGGTGCCGATATCAGCGAGTTTGGCAAAGGCTACGATCCCGGCAAAGCAATATTGCCCGACGTCCTGAGCTATATGGATACCGTCAGCAAACCGATCGTCGCGGCCATCTCAGGGCCGACCATGGGCGGCGGTCTGGAATTGGCACTCGCATGCCATTACCGGATCGCATTGACCGGGGCACAGATCGCCTTGCCGGAAGTCAAGCTCGGCATTTTGCCGGGCGCCGGCGGAACACAGCGCGCTCCGCGACTGATGGGCGTCGCGAAGGCTTTGGATTTCATGGTCTCCGGCGATCCAATTTCCGCCGAGATAGCGAAGGAAAGTGGACTGGTCGATGAGGTGGTCGCCGGTGACCTGCGTACGGCGGCAATCTCTTTTGCCAATCGTTTGCTGAAGGAAAATCGCGGCGTTCGCCGCACCAGCCAGTTGAGCGCCGGATTGGACCAACCCGCTGATGCTTTTTTCCTGGCCGCGCGGGAGCGCATTGCGAAGAACTGGCGTGGCTATCCTGCGCCACTGGCAATTGCCGCATGTGTCCAGGCCGCCGTGACACAGCCATTTGCCAAGGGCATTTCGTTCGAACGTCAGCAATTCGAAAAGTTGGTCAAGAGCGACGAATCACGCGCCTTGCGGCATCTGTTTTTCGCCGAACGCCAAGCCAGCAAAGTTCCCGACGTGCCGGAGGACACGCCAACGCGCGACATACGGTCGGCCGCGTTGATCGGAGCCGGCACCATGGGCGGGGGCATCGCCATGAACTTTGCGAACGCCGGCATCCCGATCAAGATGCTGGAGTTGAACCAGGAAGCGCTCGCCAAAGGCCTTGGCACGGTTCGCAAAAACTACGCGGCTACGGTGGCCAAGGGCCGGTTGACGCAGGAAGCCATGGACAAGCGCATGAGCCTGTTCACCGGCGTGACGCGCTACGAAGACATTGCCAACGTGGACATCGTCATCGAAGCTGTGTTCGAGGACATGGCCGTCAAAAAGCAGGTATTCGAAAAACTCGACCAGGTGTGCAAGCCGGGCGCGATTCTCGCCACCAACACCTCAACGCTGGATGTCAATGAGATCGCCGCAATAACCTCGCGCCCGCAAGATGTGCTGGGCCTGCATTTTTTCAGCCCTGCCAACGTCATGAAGTTGCTCGAAGTCGTACGCGCCAACAAAACATCCAAAGAAGTGCTGGCCAGCGCCATGAAGTTGTCGAAGTCCATCAAAAAGGTCGGCGTCGTCGCTGGCGTGTGCGACGGCTTCATCGGCAACCGCATGCTGCACGGCTATTTCCGCGAGGCTGGGTTTTTGCTCGAAGAAGGCGCTTCGCCACAGCAAGTGGACAAAGTCATTGAGGATTTTGGCTTTGCCATGGGCCCTTTCCGTGTCGGTGATCTGGCAGGGCTCGATGTGGGCTGGTACATCCGCAAGCGTCAGGCGGCCACTAGGCCCGGGCATCTGCGCTATTCCAAAGTAGCCGATCAAATTTGCGAACTGGGCCGTTTCGGGCAGAAGACTGGTGCGGGCTGGTATCGCTACGAGGCCGGCAACCGCAATCCGATTCCCGATCCGGTTGTCGAGGAACTGATCGTCAAAGCATCCAAGGAGGCCGGTATCGAACGACGTCCAATCACCGATCAGGAGATTCTTGAGCGCTGCATTTTCGCCCTGGTCAATGAAGGCGCGGAAATCCTGGAGGAAGGCATCGCGTTGCGGGCCAGTGATATCGATATTGTGTATGTCTATGGTTATGGTTTTCCGCGTTATCGCGGTGGCCCGATGTTCTACGCGGATACTGTTGGACTGGACAAAGTGCTGGCATCCGTGCGCGACTATCATTCAACACACGGCGAATTCTGGAAACCGGCGGCGCTGCTCGAGAAGCTCGTCGCTGAAGGCAAGAAGTTCAATCAATAGCGAGGTCGATGTGAGCCAGCGACGCTTGCTGTGGCGTTGGCCTTGACTGATTCATTCCCTTCCGAAGGAGCACGACATGGACGCAGTGATTGTTTCCACCGCACGTACACCGCTTTGCAAAAGCTGGAAAGGCGCGCTCAACATGACCCATGGTGCAACCATGGGCGGACATGTCGTCAAGGCCGCACTCGAGCGCGCGAAGCTTGATCCGGCCGAGGTTGAAGACGTCATCATGGGTTGCGCCAATCCTGAAGGTGCAACCGGCCAAAACAT
Organism: Burkholderiales bacterium; assembly: GCA_045810225.1. GTDB lineage: Bacteria > Pseudomonadota > Gammaproteobacteria > Burkholderiales > JACQAP01 > JACQAP01. Next base: position 29,356 of record JBJMWI010000079.1, on the reverse strand, counting down.
TGCGCGACAGATCGCGCTGAGAGCAGGCATGCCGGTGACCGTGTCGGGCATGACGGTCAATCGCTTTTGCTCGTCCGGACTGCAGACGGTGGCTTTGGCGGCACAGCGCATCATCGCAGGCGAGGCCAACATCTTTGTCGCCGGCGGCGTCGAATCCATTTCTTGCGTCCAGAACGAAGCCAACAAGCACATGCTGAGGGAAGACTGGCTTGAAAAGCACAAGCCGGAAATCTACTGGCCCATGCTGGCGACTGCCGAGATGGTATCGAAGCGCTACAAGATTGGACGGGAAGCGCAGGATCGCTATGGCGTACAAAGCCAGCAGCGCGCTGCTGCGGCTAGAGCGGCAGGCAAGACCAAAGACGAGATTGTGCCTATTTCCACCACGATGAAAGTCATCGACAAGAACAGCGGCCAGGAATCCACGCGCCAAATTACCGCCAGCGAAGACGAGGGCATCCGCCCTGACACCACTTACGAGGGTGTGTCGCAGATCAAACCGGCTATTGAGGGCGGCGTTATTGCGGCCGGCAATGCCAGCCAGTTTTCCGACGGTGCCTCAGCACAAGTAGTCATGAGCGATCGCGTGGCGGCAGCCAAGGGACTCAAGCCGCTGGGAATCTTTCGCGGTTTTGCCGTGGCTGGATGCGAACCGGATGAGATGGGCATCGGACCGGTTTACGCCATACCCAAACTGCTGAAGCAGACCGGCAAGAAAATCGGCGACATCGGCCTGTGGGAATTGAATGAGGCGTTTGCCGTGCAGGTGATTTATTGTCGCGACAAGCTCGGTATCCCCGACGAGCGGCTAAACGTCAACGGTGGTTCTATCGCGGTGGGACATCCCTATGGGGTCACAGGCAGCCGCCTCATCGGCCACGCATTGATCGAAGGCAAGCGTCGCGCGGCCAAGTACGTCGTAGTGACCATGTGCATCGGCGGAGGCATGGGCGCTGCCGGTTTGTTCGAAGTAGTTTGAATCGACTACTGGTCTTTCCCGGCGGCGAGGTGGGTGTGTGTCTAAACTGCTGAACCGGCGGGATGTAGAATTCATGCTCTATGAGTTGCTCGACGTTGAGGCACTCACGCTGCGGCCGCGCTTCGCCGAGCATACGCGCGCGACCTTCGACGCGGCGCTGGATACTGCCCAGCGCATCGCGGAAGAAAAATTCGCGCCGCATAATCGCAAGGCCGATCTCAACGAACCTCGCTTCGAAAACGGAAAAGTCAACATCATTCCCGAAGTTGCAGAAGCGTTGCTGGCTTTTCGCAATGCAGGGTTTATGGCGGCGGCGCAGGACTTTGAACTGGGCGGCATGCAATTGCCCTGGACGGTTGCGCAAGCCTGCTTTGCCTGGTTTAACGCGGCAAATATCTCCACTGCTGGTTATCCGTTTCTGACGATCGCCAATGCAAACCTGATCCGCACCTTTGGCTCGCCGGCGCAAAAACAAATGTATTTGCCGTCGCTGTTGTCGGGCCGGTTCTTCGGGACCATGTGCCTGTCCGAGCCGCAAGCCGGTTCTTCGTTGTCCGATATTCGCACAACGGCGCATTCAAACCAGGACGGCGGCTACCGCATGATCGGTAACAAGATGTGGATCTCCGCAGGCGAACACGATCTGTCCGAAAACATTGTGCATCTGGTGCTGGCACGCATCCACGGTGCGCCAGCCGGTGTGAAAGGCATTTCACTATTCATCGTGCCGAAGTACCTGGTCAATAATGACGGCACTCTGGGAAAGCGCAACGATGTTGCGCTCGCCGGACTGAACCATAAGATGGGGTTCCGCGGCACGGCTAATTGCGTGCTCAATTTCGGCGAACAAGGCGGCGCACACGCGGAACTTGTTGGCGAGCCCAATAAAGGCCTTGCTCATATGTTCCACATGATGAACGAGGCCCGCATCGGCGTCGGCATGGGAGCGACGGTGTTGGGCTACACCGGATACCTTCATGCGCTCGCTTATGCACGCGAGCGGCCACAGGGCCGGCTGCCGGGCGGCAAAAACGCCCAACTGCCACCAATCAAGATCATCCAGCATGCGGACGTCAAACGCATGCTGCTTGCGCAAAAGGCATACGCAGAAGGCGCCTTGGCGCTTTGTCTGTACTGTTCTTTTCTGGTGGACGAAAGAGACACCGCTGAAGACGAGAAGAGCCAGCGCGACGCGCAACTGCTGTTGGACATACTAACGCCAATCGCGAAAGCGTGGCCTTCGCAATACTGCCTGGAAGCCAACAGCCTTGCGATTCAGGTTCACGGCGGATATGGCTATACGCGCGAGTATCCGGTAGAACAGTTCTATCGTGATAATCGCTTGAATCCAATCCACGAAGGCACCAACGGCATTCAGGCACTTGACCTTTTGGGACGCAAGGCTGGCATGCATGACGGTGCCGCGATCCAATTGCTTGCCAGGCAGATCAGCGCGGTGGTGAGCGAGGCAGGAATCTGTGAATCTGCGGAATTGCAGCGCTGTGCCGGTCTGTTGAATGAAGCGCTGGATCGCACCATGTCAGTGACGCGGCAATTGCTTTGCATAACCGGGCGCGGCGAAGTCGACCTTGGGCTTGCCAATGCTTCGGTCTATCTTGAGTTGGTCGGGCACACAGTCATCGCATGGCTCTGGATGAAACAAGCTTTGGTCGCGGCGAGGCGCATCGGCACAGGAAACGAGGTCGACCGCAATTTCTATCGGGGCAAGTTGCAAGCCTGCGCCTTTTTCTTTCGCTGGGAATTGCCAAAAACCAAACAATGGGCGGAGTTGCTCGATAGTCTCGATGCAACCTGCCTTGATATGAAGAATGAATGGTTCTAGCCCATGCCGGGCATTATTGTTGGCGTAACGGCACAAGATACGGAGCGGCACATGAAGGTAAGCAAACTGTTCGATCTGTCCGGCAAAGTTGCTTTGATCACGGGTGGCTCTCGCGGACTCGGATTGCAGATGGCCGAGGGCGCCCGTGACACGTTAGCGGCACGCCAGTTTTCGGGAACGAGCGCATAGGGCTTCGGCACGCGCGTTGTTCGTCATACAGACCATGATACGGAGCGGCACATGAAGGTAAGCAAACTGTTCGATCTGTCCGGCAAAGTTGCTTTGATCACGGGTGGCTCTCGCGGACTCGGATTGCAGATGGCCGAAGCCCTCGGTGAAATGGGAGCAAAAGTCATTATTACAGCGCGCAAAGCCGGTGAGCTGGAGGAAGCGAAGGCGCATCTCAAAGCCATCGGGATCGATGCGCTGACGATAACGAATGATCTGCAGAATACCGACACAGTTCATCCAATGATCGAGCAAATATTGAAAAGTCATACCAAGATTGATGTGCTGGTGAATAATGCCGGGGCGGCATGGGGTGCACCGGCGGAGGATCATCCGCTGGAGGCGTGGTACAAGATCATCAATCTCAATCTTACGGCTGTATTTCTAATGTGCCAGATCGTCGGCAAACTCAGCATGATCCCGCGCAAATACGGCCGCATTATTAATTTGGCTTCAATCGCGGGCCTGGTGGGCACGGACCCGCGCATGATGCCCACCATTGCCTATAACGCCAGCAAAGGCGGAGTGGTTAATCTTACGCGCTCGCTGGCCGTGGAATGGGCGCATTACGGGATTACTGTCAATGCCATTGCGCCGGGTGTATTTCCTTCGAAAATGTCGCAAGGCATGATCGACAAGGCCGAGCAGATCATTTTGGAAATGACGCCGATGAAGCGCCTGGGTAACGACCATGACCTCAAAGGCCTCGCAGTGCTGCTGGCATCTGATGCATCTGCCTATATCACCGGCCAGATCATTGCGGTCGATGGCGGCCTTGTTGCAATGTAGCCACGGACGTTTAGATGGCTACGCAAAAAGCCGGCTTCCACATCCACGTGCCGTTTGTCGAGCACCTTGGTGTTCGTATCACGCACCGGGAATCCGGAGTGGTCGAACTGCGGCTCGATCCGCGCCCTGAATTGGAGAACAGCTGGGGTTCCATGCACGGTGGTGCATTAATGACCCTGCTCGACGTGGCACTGGCAAGTGCGGGACGCTCATTGGACGAAGAATGCAATGGCGCCTTGACCGTCGAAATGAAAGTAAATTTTATCGCTGCGGCAACCGGCATCGTCCTCGCCGAAGGCCGTGCGCAGTGGGCAGGCCGCTCGCTGATTTTTTCGGAAGGCGAATTGCGCAGCGAAGACGGCGCCTTGCTTGCCAAGGCAACCGGCACATTCAAACTTTTATATCCAAAGGAATAGAGAATACATGGCACTCGATCCACAAATCGAAATAATCCTTGGCCTGGCCCGGCAAGCAAACCTGCCCGAGATCTGGCAACTGACGCCGGACCAGGGACGTGAGCAATATCTCACCCGTGTGAATAAACTCAAGTTCACCGAGCCGATCTTCCGTACTGAAGACCGGCGTATTCCTGGCCCCGGCAGTGACCTTGCCATTCGTATCTACACTCCGCGGGAATTGAAAATTGCGGAAAAACTGCCTGTGCTGATGTGGTTCCACGGCGGCGGTTTTGTCATCGGTTCGCTCGATACCCACGATTCCGTCTGCCGCATGCTCGCCAATCGGGCAGACAGCATCGTCGTATCAGTCGACTATCGTCTGGCGCCAGAATCGAAATTCCCCGCCGCCGTTGATGATTGCCAAGCGGCACTGAAATGGACGGCGCTGCACGCGACTGAATTCGGCGGGGATGCGACGTGCATCGCAGTCGGTGGTGACAGTGCTGGCGCAAATCTGGCCACGGTGATTGCAATCCTCGCGCGCGATGCTGGCCATCCTAAACTTGCGTTTCAGTTGTTGATTTATCCGTGCACCGCGCCGGAGCCGGAAACCGCCTCACATCACAAATTCAAAGAGGGCTATGTCCTGACCCGCAATTCAATTACGTGGTTCTACCGGCAGTACTTGCGCAGCGGACGGGACGCAGACGATTTCCGGTATGCGCCGCTGGTGCACGAAGATCTCGCAGGGTTGCCGCCCTGTCTGATCATTGTTGCCGGATATGATCCGTTACGCGACGAAGGCATCGAATATGCCAAAAAACTCATTGAAGCCGAGAACCGTGTGCGCCTTTCCAATTACGAAGGCATGGTGCACGGGTTTTATCTGATGGGCGGCGCGGTAGATGCTGCGCGGCAGGCAGTCGATGAATCGGCGCGGGCGCTGCGAGAGGCGTTCGACAACGTGCGCGGCATCGATCGAAATAAGCTGGCGAAAACGGCGTAACCAACAGGAGCGGGACATGAGCAAACTCAAGGGTAAAGTCGCCTGGATCACCGGCGCCGGAAGCGGCATTGGTCTGGCCGGGGCGCAAGCGCTCGCCGAAGCCGGTGCAACTGTTGTGTTGTCCGGGCGGCGCAAGGAAGTGCTGGCGCCGGAAGCAGAAAAAATTCGCATCAAGGGCGGTTCGGCGGAAGTCGAAGCACTGGACGTCTCGGAAGCGAAGGCCGTGAAGAAAGTCGCCGATGGCATTTTGTCCCGCCATGGACGCATCGATATCCTGATAAACAGTGCGGGGCTGAATACGCCTAACCGTTACTGGAAGAACCAGAACGTGGAGGGCTGGCGCGAAGTAATCGGCATCAACCTGGATGGGTCTTTTTACACCATTCACGCCGTACTGCCGGCGATGCGCGCCAGAAAAGACGGTCTAATCATCAACGTGTCGTCCTGGGCCGGTGTGTTTCATCCCAAGTTGACCGGCGCCGCCTACAACAGCAGCAAGCATGCCGTCACCGCCATGACTGAGACGATTAACATGGAGGAATGCGCTAACGGCATTCGCGCTTGCGCCATTTGTCCTGCTGAAGTGGCCACACCGATCATGGACCGGCGTCCGGTTCCGCCGAGCGCTGCCGATCGAGCAAAAATGCTTCAGCCCGAGGATCTTGGCCATACCATTCGCTTCATCGCGGAACTGCCGGCGCATGCCTGTATCAATCAGTTGATCATCAGTCCGACCTGGAATCGGATGTATATCGAGAACCTGTGACAGTGAATTTGCTTCATGGCGGCGACGCTGTTCAAAAACGTCAGCATTGTGGATGGCACCGGCGCAAAGCCTTTCAATGGATGCGTTCTGGTTGAAGGCAATCTGATTACAGCGGTTGTGCCGCAAGCCCTCACGTTTGCCGTGCCCGGCGCGACCGTCGTGGACGGGGCCGGTCGTACATTGATGCCCGGGCTCATCGAAGCTCATTCCCACTTGACTTTCACCGACGTCGGCCAATCCGTAGAACTGGGTTTCATTCCACCTGAAGAACACATGCTGAAGACCGCGACCAACGCACGGCGCATGCTGGATGCGGGGTTCACCAGTTGCTTCAGTGCGGCGGCCGCCAAACCAAGGCTGGACATCGTGTTGCGCAATGCCATCAACAGCGGTGACTTACCAGGGCCAAGAACGCTGGCCGCTAGTCCCGAGATGACGGTTGCGGCAGGACTTGGCGATGTACGGCTACTGCATATGTACCGCGAGAACTTCGCGGTGGTCTGCAATGGGCCTGAAGAGTTCCGCCGGTTTTCACGCGAGATGGTGCGTGAAGGCGTCGACACATTGAAAATCAACGTCTCCGGTGATGCTGGAACGACTGCTTCGCCGGCCGACAAGACCGTGATGAACGATGCCGAGGTCGCTGCTGTATGCGATGTCGCCCAGGCGCACGGCAAGCGGGTTGCGGCCCACGCGCGCAGTGCTGCATCCGTTAGTATGTGCCTGCGCCACGGTGTGGAAGTCATCTATCACGCCACGTTACTGGACGACGTCGCCCGCGGTCAGCTTGAAGCGCAACGCGAACACGTATTCGTCGCACCGGTTCTGGGCAATCTTTACACCACATTGTATGAAGCTGCTCCATGGGGGATCAGCCGGGAAAGCGCCGAACAACGCGGGATCGCATACGAGCTTGAACAGGGCATACGCAATATGAAACTCTTGCATGCGGAGGGCGTGCGCGTGTTGATCGGCGGGGATTATGGTTTTGCATGGAATCCCATTGGAACTGATGCCCGGGATCTCAGTCATTTCGTTGACATGCTGGATTTTTCGCCCATGGACGCAATCGTCGCCGCCACCCGCCTGGGCGGTCAGATCATGGGCATGGGTGACCGGCTTGGCCAGATCAGTCCCGGTTATCTTGCGGATCTGCTGCTGGTGAACGGAGATCCCACCAAAAATGTCGCCATCCTGCAGCAGCAGGAATGCATCGACGCCATCATGCTTGATGGGGCTTTCTGGAAACACGCATATCGGGATCACATACCGGCATAAAACGTAACCGGTTCCCGGAGGTGTTCGTTGCTGAAGTTATTGCATATTCTTGTCGCCGTAATCGCGTTATGCGCGTACGTTTCGCCCGCTCAAGCGCAATCCCAGTCAGGCAACGCTAACCCAGGCGTCATCAACTGGTGGTACTCCGCGACCTTTGGCACTGGCGTTTACGCCTCGGGCAGTCGTTCAGTAACCGTCCTGCAGCTGCCGTTTTCACATTCGATCAACAGCGTGGACGAAAACGGTTATGGACTTAAGTTCAAGGTCGCGACTACTTTTGGTTTCTATGATTACAACGTTGGTAGCGCCTTTAACGGCAATATTCCGGACCGGATCAGCACCTTTAGCGTGTTGCCGGGTTTCGAATGGGAATTGCCAATGAGCAAGCGTTGGGTCTTGCGGCCATTCGCCGATGCCGGCTTCGGACAGGAATTGACTGGTCGTCAATCGGCCTGGATCTTCGACTTTGGCGTGAAAAGCCGCTTCCTGTTGGCGAACAATAACGGGGTGGAGTTCGTATTGGTAAATTCCTTAACGTCGGCTGGTTATCGCCAACGCAGTGAACCAACCAATACCTTCGGCTATTTCGCAACAGGCGTGGACATTACCATCCCGACCGAGCGCAGCGCCTTTGGACGGCCGCTGTATTTCGGGTTCACACCGGTTTATTTTTATTACTTCAACAAATTCAGCCTGGCGGAGTTCAACGATCGGCAAAACCGCATAGGGGAAGAGTTTGAGCTTGCGCTGAGCGTTGTGACACGCAAGCCCTGGTCGCTGTCGTTTCTGGATTTCGATCGGATCGGGCTGGCCATACGCAGCAGCGGTGATGTCATCGGTGTGAGCTTGTTTACTTCGCTGCCGTTCTAGTCGCGGTAGATGACAAGCACATCTTCCGAAGGGTTCGCGCCCTTTTTCAGCTAGTGAAGCTTGACCAACTGCTTGCCGAGATTCTGTCCCTTCAGCAGTCCCATAAAAGCCTTCGGGGCATTCTGCAGCCCTTCAGCGATGCTTTCGTGATACTTAATTTGGCCGCGCGAGACCCAGCTCACGAGTTGCGCCACCGCCCTGGCGTAGAGATCCTGCCGGTCGAACACGATGAATCCCTGCAGCCTGACCCGGTTAACCAGCAGCGCACGCATCATTTTCGTGCCGTACGCTTCCGTTGCGTTGTAGTCGGAGATCATGCCGCATAGCGCCACCCGGGAAAATGGATTCAGCACCCGGAATGCGGCGTCCATGACTTCCCCGCCGACGTTCTCGAAGTAATTGTCCACACCTTTCGGGCAGGCAGCTTTCAGATCGTCGATCAGTTTGCCTGCCCTGTAATCCACGCACGCGTCGAACCCTAGCTCCTTCACTGCGTATTCACATTTTTTTGCACCGCCGGCAATGCCGACCGCGCGGCAACCTTGCAGTTTCGCGAGCTGGCCGACAACACTGCCGACCGCTCCAGTGGCCGCGGACACCAGTACGGTTTCCCCGGCTTTGGGCGCGCAATATTCCAGCAAGCCAATCCATGCAGTCGCGCCAGGCATACCGCATACGCCAAGGTATGCGGACAACGGCACCAACTTTGGATCTACCACGGTCAGGCCTTCGCCATTGGTGACCGCATATAACTGCCAGCCGAGCGAGCCTACGACGGAATCGCCGGGCTTGAATTTGGGATGGTTCGATGCCACGATTTGTCCTACCGTTCCGCCGGTCATGACTTCGCCAATTTCAACGTACTTCGTATAAGACTTCACGGCATTCATGCGCCCGCGCATGTACGGATCAAGTGACAGCCAGAGATTCTTAACCAGTACTTCGCCTGGTCCTGGCGTCGGCACATCGGTCTCGACAATCCTGAAGTTGGATTCCTCTACCAGACCGCTCGGGCGACTTGCGAGCAGCACTTGCATGTTCTTGGCCATAATCCCCCCTGAATCAATAGGTCGGCCATTCTACCGGAGCATCGCGACCATCTGTGCGCGGTGTGCATGCTAGCGCCATTGATCGACCCAGGCGATTTCGACTGGGCTGGCGCCTTCGAGCAGTACTTTTGGCAGCAAGGCTTCGAAGTATTCCGGTTTGCGCTCGACCACACCGATCGCAACTTCTGCCAGACGGCAATCCAGCCGTGCGCGAATGCCCTCCGGCCTGCTTTGTCCGCAAGTGAATGTTGCGGCAGACGAGCGTGCACTGAGCCCCTCCAGTGCGGAAAAATGGTGCAGTCGAACGCGAAAGATTGCAGGCCAGCCGCTTTGTGGTCGATGAACCTGCGCGCTACCAATTCCGTTTGCGTGGTAGATGTCCAATACGATGGCACTAGCTTCTTGTCGCAGACAAACACGATCCCTTGATGCCGCGTTTTGCCCCGCTGGCGTATCCTGGCATTCGCCTGACGGTTCGCGGTATACGCGGAGATCCGTGAACAAGGAAGATGTGACCGAATGCGTCTGCGCACGCACCGGCGACGCGACGCCGAGCAGACTCAACACGAGGACGACATGCGAAGCGCGGATCTTCGGCGCGTAGTCATGCGTGCTCAGATGCGTTCGAGTTTTGAGTGGCGCGATAATCATGAAGCGCGCGTCTGCTTACCAAAGCACGTCTCGATGCAACATTTTTGCGGCAGAATGCTTCTTTGCATGCCTGCACTATGGGCTCAGGCTTAAAGAAGGTCGCCCCCGTCATGGAGACGGGGGCGAGTCGATCAGAACTTGTAAAAAAGACTGACGGATACCATTTGCGCGTCGTCGAGTTCCTTGATATCGATTTTCTCATACTCGGCGCGGACTCCGATGCCGGCCACCGTAAACCACAGGCCGATACCGTATACAGGCGCATTGCCGTCGTAGTCGTTGTGGATTCCGCCGACGTTCTTCTCCAGCTTGTAGCTCATGCCGCCGAGGCGGGCCATTAGGTCGACAGGGCCCAATCCGATACCTGCCAGCACGGCGTAATCCCAACCATGTGCCTTGTACGAAACCGGAATCCCGCCGGTTGAACCATCCGGGCTGCCCAGGTCGCGATAACCGACTTCTCCTGCCAGCTTGAGCAGCGGAATGGCGTCCAAGTTGTAGCCGATGAAGCCCTTCCATGCGGTGTCCCGTTCCTGAAAATCAACTCCACCGGCGTTGCCGGTACTGTCCTTGAGTTCCGCCGTGCCGACGCCGCCTCCGATATAGACTCCGCTGTCCGCAAGGGCACAGACAGAAGCAAGCCCGGCGGCTAAAGTTACGAGTATGGAACAGACGATTTTGCCAAGATTCATGGTGAACTCCTTGTTTGTGCATATTCGTGAGTTTATGTCATGCGAGTTGCCATCCGAGCCACTGATGGTAGACGGCGGGATCGCGGCTGTTGCAACTGCCGCAAACGGCACCATACGCTATTTCTGTTTCGTGTATCTACCGTATGCAACCATGCGATTCTTTAACAACATTACGGTCGTGCACACCAATAGACCTGGTCCCCATACTATGCGCTGGTGTGCAATAACCCGCGCGTAGCCGCGCGTCAAGGGACAGGTACCCGGCAGTACTGGCGCGCTTTATGGCGGCATGCGTGTGGTCTCCACAGTAAGACGCCAACGTCTTTAGGGCAACGGACCCTTCCTGTTCGTTCACCGCTCAAGCAATGCCAGCCTTACTTTTTTACCGGATATATCACTACACCGGTTCACTGATGCTTTACCAACCGGGGAAGTATCGGGATACTGGCTGAAGCGTGCGAGCCGCTCGCCAGCGATGCGGGCCGATGCAGCGGAAAAAATACCAGCACTTACCGTATAACCGGGTCATGAATCAGACAGGAAGAAGAATACCCCGCAGACCATCAGCGAAGTCCCCTTTTCTGTGGCCAACGATCGGCTTTTTTGCATTCCTCTTTGCGTTTGCAGTGCTGCTTGCCGTGCTGAGTCCAGCGCCTCCGCGGACAGTTTTCATGGCAACCGGCACCCAGGGCAGCGCCTATGCCGAGTTCGGAGAGCGCTACCGCGAGTTACTCGCCCGTCATGGTGTCAAACTAGAACTGGTTGCTACCAATGGAGCAGTAGACAACCTTGCCAAGCTTAATGATGCGAATTCGGGTGTGAGCGTTGCGTTCGTCCAAGGGGGGATTGCCAATGCGGCCAAGATGCCAGAACTGGTCTCCCTCGGCACGGTATTTTATGAACCGGTATGGTTTTTCGTGCGCGGCGATATGCCGCGTGCATCCGCGCATTTGCTTAAGGGAAGGCGCGTATCTATCGGCCCCGAAGGCAGTGGGACCCGCAAGCTCGCGTCCGAATTGATTGCTGCGGTGGGTCTGGACCTTACCGGTGCTGAAGTCCTCGACATGACCGCGCAACAATCCGGCGCTGCATTGTTGCACGGGGATATCGACATGGCGGTAATGGTGGCGCCTTGGGAATACCCGGTCATACGCCAGCTTCTTGCTTCCGGGAACATCAATACTTTTCCCTTCGCGCGTGCAGATGCGCACATTGCGCTGCGCCCTTACTTGAACAAACTGGTCTTGCCACAGGGAGTCGCAGACCTTGTCAATAATCGGCCGCCCCAAGACCTCGTGCTGGTCGCTCCCAAATGCAGCCTGGTGGTACGCAGCGATCTTCATCCCGCAATCCAGTACCTGCTGATGGATGCCGCTTTGCAGCTGCATTCCAAGCCCGGAATCTTCCAGAAGGCTGGGCAATTCCCTGCCGCCGAGCCGATTGACTTGCCATTGAGCGACCAGGCGCAGCGGTTCTACCACACGGGCCCGCCCTTTTTGCAGCGCTACCTGCCGTTCTGGATGGCAGTCTTCGTTGCGCGTTTGCTGGTGCTCCTCCTTCCCCTGCTTGGGGTGGCATATCCAGCAGTGCGGCTTCTTCAGGCGCTGTACGGTTGGGGCATGCGCCAGCGCATCTTCAGGCTCTATGGCGAACTAAAATTCCTCGAAGCCGATCTCGAGTCTCGCGGGCCGCAAGCGCCGGCCGACGATGTCCGGTTATCTCTCGACAAGCTCGAATCCAAAGCGAATCACATGCGGGTGCCAGTGACGTTCGCGCATCTGCTCTACACTCTGCGAGTCCATATTAGTTTGGTTCGCAATGAACTATCGCAGCGGGCCCGTTCAGCTGCAAGCAAAGAATGACCGCGAGGCTAATTCGCTGTTCAGCACGGTCCAGGCCATGGCCTAGACGGACGGCCGGCTGCATTGACGCAGGGCGCTCAAATGACGCTGTCTTTTTTCATTGCGTCGATCATCACTTCAGCAAAGTCCTCGGTTGCCTTGCGCACGTCGCCCATTCTCTGTGAACGCGTGGTGCCAGACCAGACCGGCTGTTGCACTTCCGGACGAAACAATGCTGTTTCGGCGATGACATATTCAATGGTTTGCGTCATCGCCGGTTCATAGTGACCGCTCCACGCTGCGTCGTAATAACCGTAGTAGCGCGTGCGCATGCCGTACGCTGCTGGAGCCATCCCCATCGACTCAGTCGCCTGTATGGTTTCAGTTTCCCTGCGGACCAGGCGCGTGATCAGCACTCCATTGGCGCCCGTGCGTTCTACTGCCTTGACCAATTCCTCTTCCGAAATCTTGCCGCGCGTGGGAATCATGCTGTAACTTGCAACGGCCTGCACGCCGCGTTTTGTAAGGGCTTGCGCAAGGGTATCTTCGAAGACGCGGCGCACGCCCGCGTGATCGGCAATGCCGACGACCAGCACTTTGCTCGCCGGCTCCCCGGAGTATTCAGGATTTTTCCAATTGTTGGTCAAGTCCGTTGTCGCGCAACTTGAGAGAAGTGACAGCAGAGTAGACAAGCAGATCAGGCACCATTTCACGAGCGGTCTCCTCCGAAAAGCTAATGGAATAGCCAATGGTATGTTAACTGCGCTAGAAGGCGACGTTGGTCGCTACAGCCAGTCCATCAGCAGAATGCCCACGCCGATTGTGGTTTGGTTCCAGTTATAGTCAATCAATGTTTCGCCATAACCGTTGAAGACTTTGATGTAACCCATCAAGCGTCCTTGTATCGGAAAACTCCAGGTGCCCTGCAGCGCACCGTTACCATCGTTGTACCGTGCGAGCAGTGAGAACTGCTGCCGTCCCCGCTGGTAAATCGCTGTGACATCGCCGTGGCCCATGTAATGCACGATGTCTGGATTATTATCGAACGAGGCGTCCTCCTTCAAACGGTACCAGGGCCGCACCAGCAGGGCGAAGCCGTCTCGCTCGAATCCGAATTGCGCATAGACGCGATTCCAGCTGCGCGACAACGGTTCCGCCCGGCCGTTGGACTGGTGTACCAGCCCTAAATTGATGAAGCGACCGGTGAGCCCAAGGAAATCATAGCGTGTGGGAAGCGAGAAAAATACTTCAGGCTGGTAGTCGGTTTCGCGAAATGGGCGGGAGATGTCGCCATTGTAAACTTGCCATTGGCTCTGCTGGGTGTAGCCAAGCCACACATCCACGTCGCTGCCAAACAAATTCTCGCCGGCTTTCAATTTCAGGCTGAATTGAAATTCGGCCTCAGTGTTGTCGAGGGGAACGCTGGTGGAGACAGGCTGCGACGGCGATTGCGGTGAGTCGTTGGGCCGGTTGCTGTAGCGGACGGGCAAGAAGAATGTCGGTTGGTGAGGGCGCAACGCCCACAATCCCTGCTTTGTTTCTGGCTCAAGTTCCCAGCGCACGGAGAGTGCTGTCGGCGGATTCGTACCGGATGCCGGCTTGAGCGAAACAAGCGGAGGCTCGTGCAGATGCTCGATCGCATCAGTGGCGCTTTTGCCGCCCGCCGCGTCATAGCATTGCAGTCGCTCCTGGTCATCCTTGATCGATGCACATCGCGACTGGTCTGCCGCATCGGCCGCGAGTCCAGTGCAATGGATTCCGATGAGGCAAGTCGCGAGCGCGACACATGCAAACAATGCACCGGTGAGATGCCGACTCGGTTTAGTCATGGATGTACCTTCTGGTGATTATCAGAAGAGATACAAATCGATTCAGAATTACTTACACCTTGTGCATGCGCGGCATCAGCACCATTCGGCTGAATATCAACAAGCGCACCGGTCGGCTACCAGCGGATACCGACCCCGAGGATGGCGCCCTGCGTTGTGGCGTCATTCCAATGAAAGTTGCCACTATCGTAATTCTGGCGCAGGTAGCGATAGCCAAGCGAGGTCGAAACCATGTGCGAGATCTGCCATTTAACACCAGCGATGCCCTGGTAAGTCGTGTTCTCGCCAATGCCCGTGTCGGCATACCCGAAGATCGACCATTTTTCCGCCAGCGGGACGTCTGCGCGTACGCCGACGATGGGATCCCACCAGCTCTTGGTGGTGTTGACGTTACGCTCTCCGCCAGGCAGTAAGGGTGCTGTTGTCGAGGCGGTAAGGCCAAGATCGATGTTTACGTTGGTGTAGCGCGCCCCGCCGATGACGTCAAATCTAACCTTGCCATCGGATAACCGGTAGCCGAGAAAAGGCTGGTAGATCTGCTGCGTCAATTGAAGATTGAGATCAGCGTTCGCACCTACAAGGCCCACAGGGCCGCTGCGATAAGCTGCTTTTTCATCTTTCATGCGGACGTAAAAGCTATCGAGGCCAAACGTCCAGCGCCCGTGGCGCGCCTCGAACAAAGCTGCTCCATAAAAATCCAGGTGGTTCACGATATCGTTGAAACTCAAATCGACATCGGCCGTTATCCCACCCACTCCGGTGGTGGCCTTCACTCCAGCGGCGAACACATAGGGGGTGATTTCGAATTGCCATTGGTCGGCCGCTGAAACGCTGTCCTGCGCGCAGATCTCGGATGAAGTCAAAAGACCCGCGGCCATACAACAGGTAAGGCACCCAAACCGACGGCGCGCTTTCTTGGTCATTTTTGTCTCCTTGATCAGTCGTGATGTCCCGCCCAGCCATGAACATAACATATGCGACAGGCCGTTGATTGGAGCAATGAACTCGGACCCAAGAAAGCGAATACTTGTCACCCAACGCCAGCAGTGTTGTTCTAGAACCTGAAGCCGATGCTTAAAATGGTGTAGTAATCACTTTTTTGTGGAATGACGCCGTCAGATCTCGCCTTGGGGTTCTGCAGATAATCCCAGACAAAAGAAGTGTCCAGAGTGAAATGCCGCTTGATCTCGTATTCCAGCGTGGTGACCGCGTGATGGGTGTACTTGCCCGAATCTGGATTGGTAAAGGTCATGTCCAGCGTCTGGATGAACGTAAGCCGCTTGGTTATATCAGCGCTGAAACGTGACTGGATTCCTGCTGACGGCGTGGAATCGGAATCACTTTCTCCGGCCGGTACCTGATCAAATTTCGTGGACTGGTACCCCGGCCCGGCGGAAACAGTCCATTCAAGATCGTCGCGGTCAAAAATGTAGTAGCCCACTCCAACCCCGGCAGTGAACCGATAGGAAATGTTGGACAACGGATCCCGATATGCCTCGAATTGAATTGCGCGGACAAACCATTTATGGTCCAGTCGTATGTCATCGCTGATGTTGAGCCGTTGATTGCTGACAGTTTTCACGCCAGTGGTCTGCGTGAAATTGCCCAGGAAGTCGATGAGCAACACGGTATTGGGCGTTCGCCGCTCCAATCTTGCGCTGGAGTTCAGTGTAACTTGCTCGGTGTTGCCGGACTGCGTGTTCAATCCCAAATTAAATCGGCCCCTCCAGTTGCTTATGCCTGCTTTGCCTCCACTAGGCGTGATGCCGGTAAGCTCAGTGCGGTGCAGGCTTAAATATTCAGGCCCCAGCACATTGACGTTCTCATGATCGATCTCGACTCTGCCGTAAACCGGTTCATGGTTCTCAAACTGGACGAACATCGGATCCGCAGAATAAAGTCTCGCTATTTTTTTCAAGTCCAGCGTGAGTTCTTCCAGTTCGTCACTGTCGAATTCAATTTCCTTGTTCTGAATGTACGTGATGTGCCCTTTGAGCCACTCGCCCGACTCAAGCTGAATCCAATCGAAATGGTCGTGGCCCACCCCGGGTGGCCTCCATTCAGCGTTGCCTGATTTCTGCTCCGCTGTCGCGACAGCCGGCGGCTTTGTTGCTTCCTCCACTGGCGATAGCTGAAGTTCAAGAATCTGCGCGCGAGGGAAAGTGAATCGACCATTTTCTTGTGACTCGAACACGACACCATCACTGGTTTCTTCGATAGCTTTCCCCACGAAACGCTGGCCATTGGTGCTGACCAATACGTCGGCGAGTGAGTTAACCGGCAACGAGGAAGTTATGACTGCCAGGCATACCAGCACAGTATTCCAGCGCCCGTTGCAGAACCGTCCGCGTCCGTTGCGAGGCTGAGCCGGCTCTCGTTGCGAAAACAAATGAAATTGGAGGATGGTCCGCAACTGCTGTACTTCAGGTCTTGCGGCCCAAACGGCGGTTCAGGATTTCGAACGCCTTGCCAAAGGTGTCGTCTGCTACGGCCCTCACCACGCCCGCTTCATCTCCGTCAGTCACTTCAAATTCCGCGGTCCAGATTCCCACTGTCTTGTCGCCGACGGTAACCGGATACAGCGTCAGCTGCGCCACGTAGTCTTCGACTGGAAGCGGGGAGGTCAGAATGCAGTAGCGAAAACTATAGTCCATGTCGGACAATTCGAGCAGGCGTTCGCGAATCGTTCCGCCATCACCCGCAATGTCGAAGTTGCGCACGCAACCAACGCGATCACTCGGCAGACCGTTTTCGATGTGGCTGCGCGAAAATTTCGGATGCCACTCAGGCAGGTTGTTGAAGTCGCGCACTTGCGACCAGACGTTCTGCACCGGCGCATCGATCACAGCGCTCACGAATATTTTTGTCATCGCGCATCCTTTCGGCCCGCAAGCAGTTTATCGATAGCCGAGAATCCCGCCACGAAAACGTTGTCGCCGATATCGTCCGCCGTGGCCTGCTGCGCAAAGGTCGTCACATTAAAGACGGCCCACCATTCGGCGAACGTAGCATTTTGCAACGTGATGGGCGTGAAGCGCATTGACGCAACATAGTTTGCTACCGGCATGGGCGAAACCAGAATGCTGTAGGTGAAAGTCCGCGTATCGTCCGCCAGCGAAAGCAGTTGTTCCCGCAGCAGCCCCTTATCACTGCGGCGGGTAAAGCGGCGTACACAGCCAATCTGGTCCGCCGGCAGGCCGCCTTCAATTTCACTGGTCGCAATCGCGGGATGCCATTTCGGCAGCGCATTGAAGTCGCGCACCAGCTTCCATACCGTGTCAACGGGTGAATGGATGATGGCACTGCGATACACCTTTATCATCGGTATCTCCTGTTTTCAGAACTGGATTGCCTTGAACTTGCGGGTCTGTTCAGTCAGCGCAATTTCGGTCGGTAGACGTTCCATGCTGCTGGCCCCGTAAAAGCCGTGGCAGGTGTTCGCATGCTTCAAAATGAAATCGGCGTCCGCGGGCAGTGCGATCGGACCGCCGTGACAAAGCACTATCACATCCTTACGCACTTTCATGGCGGCGTCCGCAATTGCATCGATTTCCCTCACGCACGCATCCAGGTTCTTGGCGGAGGAAGCACCGATGCTGCCGCCGACCGTGACACCCATATGCGCAACGATAATATCGGCGCCGGCCTGCGCCATGGCCTGCGCTTCACCAGGATTGAAAACATAAGGCGTAGTCAGCAAATCCTGCCTGTGGGCTTCACGGATCATATCGACTTCGAGCCCAAAACCCATTCCGGTTTCTTCGAAGCTCGCCCGCATAATGCCATCGAACAGTCCGATGGTCGGAAAGTTTTGCACACCGGAAAACCCCATGAGCTTCAACTCGGCCAGAAAGTGTGGCATCAGTACAAAAGGATCCGTGCCATTTACCCCCGCAAGGACAGGCGTGTGCTTGACGACCGGTAGAACTTCGCGCGCCATGTCTTTCACAATGTCGTTGGCATTACCGTATGCAAGCAGACCGGCTGCCGAACCGCGCCCTGCCATGCGATAGCGGCCGGAATTGTAAATGATGATGAGGTCGATGCCGCCGGCCTCTTCGCATTTTGCCGAGAGGCCGGTTCCCGCACCGCCGCCAATGATGGTTACGCGGCGCTTGACCATATCCGCGAACTTTTCCAGTATTTTTTTTCTTTCGATAGCCGGCATGGCGGTTCCTGATTATTGGACAATCGCGCGAAACTGCTGCACCAATGCAGCGGAAAAAGCCGGGTCGTTGATATGGCTCGGCACTCTCAATAAACGGCGCGTCTCAGTTTGCTTCAATGAGACTGACAGCGATTCGAACAGCGCCGCATCGGCATCCGGATCGTAAAAAGCCTGGCCAGGAGCATCCAATGCGGAAATGCCCTTTTCCGGAATAAGGAAACGCACCGGGCCTTCGCATGCATTCAGCTTGTCGGCGATCCAGTGGCCGATTTTGCGGCATTCTGGGGCCGTCGTTCGCATCAGTGTGACATTGTGATTGTGCTTGTATAGCAGGCGCGAACGAAAACGCTCGGGGACCGAATGCATGGCCCAGAAATTAACCATGTCGAGTGCGCCGACCGAACCGACGTAAGGGATGCGGGTACGTGCGACGGCACCCAGACGGTCTTCTCCGGCGGAAAGTACGCCGCCGAACAAATGATCGCAGACCTCGGTGGTGGTGACGTCGATGATGCCAGCCAGCATGCGGCTGTCCGCCAGCCGCTCCATGGATTGCCCGCCGGTACCGGTGGCATGGAAAACCAGGCAGTCAAACTCCTTTTGCAGTTGGGACACCACCTGCGTCACACAGCTGGTGGTCACGCCAAACATAGTCAGTCCGATCGCCGGCTTGGACTGTGCGTCGGCCAGGGCGTGCATCGCCATTCCGGCAATTGCATGCGCTGCATTTCCCAGTACGACTCGGCTGATCCGGTTCAAACCGGCGACATCCGTTACTGAATACATCATGGTGATGTCGCTGGCACCGATGAACTGGCCGATATCGCCGGCAGCGAGCGTGGACACCATGAGCTTCGGCAGGCCGATGGGCAATTTGCGCATGCCAGCAGTGATGATGGAAGTACCGCCGCCACCGCCGAGGCCGACCACCCCCGCAATATCGGCGCGGCTTACGATGTATCGAGCGAACGCCTCTGCCATCGCCTCGACGGCGGTCCCGCGATCCTCACTGCCGAGTACGAATTCCTTGCCTCTGGGATGGAAGGAAGCGACTTCCGTTGCTGCGACGCCGGTCTGGATCTGTGCAGTTCTGGTGCCGACGTCCACAATGATCGCGGAAGCGCCGGCCGCTCCAATCAGCGATCGGACATATTCCAGCTCCAGGCCTTTGGTGTCAGCCGTGCCGACGACGTATATATGCTTCATCGCGTTGGTACGTGCCAATGAAGCGGGGAACGACGGTGGCGTGGACGCAAACGCGGCGCGCCATCTCCGTCACGCAGCATGCGTTTTCTCCTCCGAGTGGTTCGCGGTTATTCCGCTTTGTGCGTCGCAGCGCGAAAAATAAACGCTGGCGAAATTTTTTTTCTGGTAATACGCTGGTATCGTAGTGAGATGCTAGTCTCAGGTCAAGAACGGCGTCTCAAGCGCCGTGCAAACAACAAAATTAGACCAGGGGGAAAAGTACAAGCGGGAAAAGTACAAACGGAAAAAGGTCCGCGCGCGCGGATGCGCAGGGTCATGCTGGAAGCATCCATGCGCCTGATGCAGGATGGACACATCCCTTCGGTCAGCGACGTGGCGGCTGCCGCGCAGGTTTCCCGGGCGACTGCGTACCGTTATTTTCCCACTCAGGCCGCGCTCATCCAGGCTGCGGTCAATGAGGCGCTCGGTCCGATTTTGGCGTGGAGTTCCGATTCTGCGGATGCAGAGGAAAGGGTCACCCAGTTAGTGACCTTCGCGTATCCGCGCATGGAGGACTATGAGGCGACGCTGAAAGCGGCGTTGCGATTAGCGCTGGATCAGTGGGCTCGCAGGCACGCCGGACTGGCTGGTGGCGAGGTGCAGATGGTACGGGGAAATCGCATTGGCCTGCTGCATTCGGCGATCCAGCCGTTGAAGAGCAAGCTGACGCCTGCCGGTTTTGCGAGATTGAAGCAGTCGCTGTCGCTCGTCTTTGGAACGGAGGCTTTCGTGGTGTTGAAGGATATCTGGGGCCTCGATCGTCATCGTGCGCAGAATGTTGCGTTGTGGACTTGTCATGCGCTCATCCAGGCCACCATCGCAGAGGATGGTAAGGCGGGCGCTCGGATTGCGAGGCGTAGCAAAAGCAGCATGGCAATGAGAAACAGTGTTGCAATGAAAGGCAAGTAGAAACTGGCGTTCTGTTGGGCCGCGGCAGCAATACGCGGTAAGGTTCTGGGGTGGCCGGCTGCTTGATCTCGGAATATCCGGCTGAAACAAAAAATGACCAATGTGGAGGAGCATGCAATGAGCAAGACAACCTGGTCCGGCCTGCTGGCCGGCGCTGCTTTGGCCCTGGCCTGCAGTTCGGCGCTGGCGGCTGAAAGTCTGACCATACTCTGGGCCCAGTGGGACCCGGCGAATTACTTGCAGGAACTGGTGAAGGACTACGAAAAGCAAACCGGCGTAAAGGTCACGGTGGAGACTACGCCATGGCCGGATTTTCAAACCAAGGCGTTCCGTGAGTTCGCCGCAAAAGGCGATGCGTATGATCTGGTGGTCGGAGATTCGCAGTGGCTTGGCGCAGGCTCCACCGCAGGACACTACGTGGATCTAACCGACTTTTTCAAGAAGCACGGTGTGGACAAGAGCATGGCTCCCGCGACCGTGGAAGGTTATGCGGAATACCCGAAAGGCAGCAAGAAGTACTGGGCCGTGCCACTCGAGGGTGATGCGACCGGTTGGTCATATCGCAAGGACTGGTTTGAAGATCCCAAGGAAATGGCCGCGTTCAAGAAGAAATATGGTTATGACCTCGGCGTGCCGAAAACCTGGGCGCATATGCGCGACATCGCCGAATTTTTCCATCGTCCGGACCAGAAGCGTTACGGCATTGCCATCTACACCGACAACAGCTATGACGCGCTGGTGATGGGCTACGAGAACGTGCTGTTTGGTTACGGCGGCGAGCTCGGAGACTACCGTACTTACAAAGTTAAAGGCGTCATCGACAGCAAGACAGCAATCGACGCGCTCAAGTTCTACAAGGAGCTCTACAAGTACACGCCGCCGGGCTGGGGCAAGGTGTTCTTCATGGAGGACAACCAGGCCATCACCGAAGGGCTGGCGGCGATGAGCATGAACTTTTTCGCTTTCTTCCCGGCGCTGACGAATCCCGCGACCAACAAGAACGCCAAGGCCACCGGCTACTTCTCCAATCCTGCAGGTCCCAGTGGCAAGCGCTTTGCGGCGCTGGGCGGGCAGGGCATTTCGATCATCAGCTATTCCAAGAAGCAGGCTGAAGCGACCAAATTCCTGGAATGGTTCATCAAGGATGACGTGCAACAGAAATGGGCGGAACTCGGCGGCTATACCTGCAGCGCCAAAGTGCTGCAATCCGAAAAATTCCGCAAGGCCACGCCATACAATCAGGCGTTCTACGAGACGATGTTCATGGTCAAGGATTTCTGGGCGGTGCCGGAATATGCGGAGCTGCTGGATTCCATGAACAAGCGCCTGCATCCCTTCATCGTTGGTAACAAGGGCACGGCAGAAGAGGCGCTGACTGGCGTAGCCAATGATTGGGACAAGACCTTCCGCAAGGCCGGTTTGCTGAAATGACGTTGGACGGGAAAGGCCGAAACGCCTTTCCCGTGTTGTACGTAAAACCGTCAAACGAGTGGAGTCGTGCAGCGGCGGGAGGGAAGTTCGATGTTGGCCAGGCTTGATCCAGGGTCCGCTTCCGCGAGGCGGGGCTTGAGTGATATCGCCATACGCAACCTGTTCATCGTTCCGACGATCGTTTTCCTGATCGTCTTCAACATATTTCCGCTGCTCTATTCGCTGGGCTACTCGTTCACGGATTTCCGCGCGTCAACGTCAGCGCCTGCGCATTTCATCGGCCTCGACAATTACCGCGATCTGCTCGCCGACCCGTACATTTGGACCAATTTCACGATCACCGCCAAGTACGTGCTGGTGTCGGTTGGCGGGCAGGTGCTGGTGGGTTTCGGCGTGGCGCTGTTGCTGAATCGGAAGATGCCCGCCAAAGGCCTGGTGACCACGCTGCTGTTGCTGCCAATGATGATGTCCATGGCCGTTGTCGGATTGTTCTGGCAACTGCTATATAGCCCTTCATGGGGCATCATCAACTACGCGCTCGGCCTGGAAGATTTCGAATGGCTGTCCAACGCTGATATCGCGTTGTACGCCGTGGCACTGACGGACATCTGGATGTGGTCGCCATTCGTAATGCTGCTGTCACTCGCTGGGCTGTCTGCGATCCCGCAGCATCTCTACGAGGCCGCCGCCATTGACCGTGCGACACGCTGGTACACCTTTACCCGCATCACGCTGCCGTTGGTCACGCCTTTGCTGCTGATCGCCATCATTTTCCGCACCATGGAGGCGTTCAAGACATTCGATCTGGCGTTCATCATGACCAGCATGGACACCACTGAACTTATCGCCATTCGTCTCTACAAAATGGCGTTCCAGGAATGGCAGACCGGCAAATCGTGCGCGATGGCGTACATCGTGCTGATCATGGTGCTCGCCATCACCAATATTTACGTGAAGTATCTTAACCAGGCCAAGGCCAGATAAATGGCGGCCGTCGCGTCCAGGGCCCACCGCATATGGAACCGTGTTTTGGTGGCGCTTGTATTCCTGTTGGTCCTCATTTATCTGTTGCCGCTGTATTGGATCAGCTCCACTGCATTCAAGCCGCGCAGCCTTGCTACCACGGTGCCGCCCACCGTGGTCTTCCAGCCGGAGGTCACTGCCTTCGTGAAGTTGTTCACGTCGCGGGTGCAGATGCGCGGCGAAGTTGAGCCCGAAATCTATGCAAAGGCGCCCTGGTACGAAAAACGTGTGTACGACGCGGGTGAGCGCATCATCAAGGATGCCAATGGCAATATCGAAACGTCGGGATACTGGAATCGGTTTCTGAACAGCATCATCATCGCCGTAAGCAGTACATTCCTCGCGGTGGCGATGGGGACGTTGACGGCTTACGGATTCTCGCGCTTTCGCATGCCCGGTGAGCAGGACTGGCTATTTTTCATACTGTCCACACGCATGCTGCCGCCGGTGGTGGTCGCCATCCCGATGTTCCTGATGTACCGAACCGTCGGCCTGGTCGATAGCCATCTTGGGCTCGTTATCCTGTACACCGCCTTCAACTTGTCGTTCTCGGTGTGGCTCATGAAAGGCTTCATCGACGAGATTCCCATCGAATATGAGGAAGCGGCGCTGGTGGATGGCTATACGCGCATGCAGGCCTTTTTCAAAATCGTGCTGCCCCAAGCGGCGACCGGCATCGCGGCGACCGCGGTGTTCTGCTTTATCACCGCATGGAACGAGTACGCATTTGCGTTGATGATGACCAACCGCAAGGCGCAGACTGCACCGCCTTATATTCCTTCCCAGTTGGGCTCAGGTGTGACCGACTGGACCGTGATTGCCGCAGGCACGTTCCTGTTTTTGCTGCCGGTTGCAATCTTTACGTTTTTGTTGCGAAGACACCTGCTACGCGGCGTGACGTTCGGGGCCATAAGGAAATGAAGAGCCGTGACGACGTGACGCGCCAAAGGCGTACCGGCTTTGCCATAATCGTGACGGACGTGACTCGTAAGAGCTCTATCGACCCTAAGACTGAGTTGCGGCAGTCACGCCGTCACGTCGCCACGGCCTTTATGGGCGTAGCCCGGTTATGGCAAAGCCTGTACACCACGCGTGATCCCCATTGGGAGACGACAGTGACGGTATTCACATGACTTTCCGCGAATTGAGCGCCCGCATCCTCGAGCCCGCTTCGATGCTGCTGATGATTCTGGGCATCGTTGCGCTGTGCCAGCCCTGGATCGAGATTTTGCACCGCTATGGCGTCACCATTACGTTGGTTGGCCTGGTTGGATTTTCGGTGTTCTCGAAAATCAAACCGCTGCCCAGGGAAGAAGCGTAATGCGCCTGAGAATGGGCATGGTCGGCGGCGGGCTCGATGCAATGGCCGGAGAGCTTCATCGACGTGCCGCGGCGCTCGACAGTCGCGTGGAGCTGGTGGCGGGTGCATTGTCCTCGACGCCCGAGCGCTCCCTCGCCGCAGGCAAAGCCTGGGGCTTGGCGCGCGCGTACGGAACCTGGCAGGAGATGCTGCGAGCGGAAGCGAAGCTGCCGGCAGGGGAGCGCATCGAATTTGTCACGGTCGCGACGCCGAACCACTTGCACGCTGACATCTCCACGGCGTTTGCCGAGGGCGGTTTCCATGTCGCGTGTGACAAACCCATCGGCATTTCACTGGCCCAGGCACAACAGTTATGCCGAGTCGTGGAGCGAACCGGAATCGTATTTCTGTTGACGCATAACTACACCGGTTATCCGATGGTAAAGCAGGCGCGCCACATGATTTCTACGGGCGAACTGGGCACATTGATCAAGGTCCTGATTGATTACCCGCAGGGTTGGTTGCTGCAGCCGATTGAGAAACAGGGACACAAGGGCGCGGCATGGCGCACGAATCCTTCGATGTCTGGAGCGGCGGGTTGTCTGGCCGACATCGGCTCCCATGCCCAGCACATGATCCACACCGTCACCGGGCTGGAAATTGAAGCGTTGTGCGCCGACTTCGGCCACCTGCACGGGCGTAAGGTAGACGACGACATCAGCTTGCTGCTGAGGTTGCGCGGCGGCGCGCGTGGCGTCCTAACAGCGTCCCAGGTCATGGCGGGCGAGGAAGGTGGGCCGAATTTCCGCATTTACGGCACCGAAGGCGCACTGGAGTGGAAACAACTGGAGCCGGAATCGTTGCTTTATCGCAGACCGGGAGAACCGGTGCGCGTCCTGCGTCGCGGCGAACCTTATCTGTGTGACGACGCCAAGCGCGCCAGCCGCCTCCCGCCGGGACATCCCGAGGGCTACTACGAAGCGTTCGGCAATCTGTACCGCGGTTTTGCGGATGCGATCATTGCGCGCCGGCAGGGAAGGCGTACTGACGAGGATTTTCCGACCGCTGTGGATGGCGCACGCACCATGGCGTTCATTGAAACTGCGCTCGAAAGCAATGCTGCCGGCGGCAAGTGGGCCAAAGTGAAAAACCACGCGCACTGAAGAGCCGTGACGGCGTGACGGCGTGACGACGTGACGACGTGATAGGAGCAAAAAAAGAGCAGCTTTGTAGAGCAAGGAAGTTAAGAAAATACGTCGTCACGACCGTCACGATCGTCACGCCGTCACGCAAGAGGACAGGCGAAGGCAATGGCCGACATTGTATTAAGGGACGTCGAAAAATATTTCGGCGACAATTACATCATCAGGAAGCTCAACCTGGAAATCCGGCACCGCGAATTCGTGGTCCTGCTGGGGCCCTCAGGTTGCGGCAAGACAACGACCCTGCGGGCCATTGCAGGCCTCGAGGAAATCGACAGCGGGGACATCCTGCTGGATGGCAAACCGGTGCAGGCACTGCATGCGGCTGACCGCGACATTGCTTTCGTATTCCAGCTCTATGCGCTTTACCCGCACCTGAGCGCTTACGAGAACATCGCGTTTCCACTGCGCGCCATGAAAGAATCGAAGGAGACGGTGGATAGGCGCGTGCGTGAGGCGGCCAAGGCACTCAAGATCGAACACCTGCTCGGCAAGCGTCCGGGCGCGCTGTCCGGCGGCGACTTGCAACGCGTCGCAATTGGCCGGGCGCTGGTGCGGCGGCCCAAGGCACTGCTGATGGACGAGCCGATCGGTGCACTGGACGCCAAGTTGCGCGAAGAAATGCGCACGGAACTCAAGCGCCTGCACATGGAGAACGGCGCGACGACGGTTTATGTTACGCATGACCAGGTGGAAGCGATGTCCATGGCGGACAGGATTGCAATCATGAACGACGGCGTGCTGCAGCAGGTTGGCACCCCGGCGGAGGTTTACAGCGATCCGGCCAACCTGTTCGTTGCCCAATTCATCGGAAGCCCGATCATGAACGTGGTCAAGGCAGCCGCTGATCTCGGAGACCACGGTACGCGGTTGATATTGGGCGACAACGATGCCGCGCTGGATTTCCCACAGCAGCTTCATGGGTTGTTGGTCGAGAATGGTCATTCCGGGGACGAATTGTCCATCGGCGTGCGTCCGGAAGGTGTGCTGCTATCGCGCAGCCCGGCCATTGGTTATCTGCCCGTGGAGGCGCATATCATCGAACCGCTTGGACCGTTCGACATCGTCGACCTCAAGTTCGGTGCGCAGATGCTACGCGCCCGTACTGCCTCTGGTTACGTCGCGAAGGCGGGTGACATGGTTTGGGCGAAGCTCGATGAAGCACAAACCCATTTCTTCAGCACCCGCAGCGGGGAATCGCTGCACATCCGCCTGTAGCCGCCATGGCCCACGTCAAACTCCATGGCATCAGCAAAAAATTCCGCGGCCACACTGCGCTGAGCGGACTGGACCTGGACATCGCCAGCGGTGAATTTTTCGTGCTGCTTGGGCCAACCGGGGCAGGTAAGACCACAACGCTGCGCCTTATCGCCGGATTGGATCATCCTGATGCCGGCAGCATTGCGATCGATGAACAGGACGTGATGCGCTGGAGCGCGGCGGAGCGCGACGTGGCGCTGGTGTTTCAGTACTACTCTCTGTACCCGCATTACACCGTGCGCCAGAACCTGGAGTTTCCGCTGAAATCGAAAGTTCGGCGCCTGTCACAGGCGCAAATCGATGAACGCGTGGCCAAAGCGGCGAAAACCCTACGCATCGGGCAGTTGCTCGAACGCAAAACCGATCGGCTCTCAGGCGGGGAAATGCAGCGTGTCTCCATCGGTCGCGCCATCGTGCGCGAACCGAAAGTGTTTCTGATGGATGAGCCGTTGTCCAACCTGGACGCCAAGCTGCGCGAAATCTTGCGTGCAGAATTGAAGGACCTGCAAATGAAACTCGGCGCGACTTTCCTTTACGTCACGCATGACCAGGTAGAAGCAATGTCGATGGGCGACAAGATTGGCGTACTCAATCAGGGCCGTCTCATCCAGGTCGGCACGCCGCAGCAGATTTACAACCAACCCAGGGATGTATTCGTCGCTACGTTCGTCGGTTCGCCAGCAATGAATTTGTTGCCGGCAGTAGTCAGTGGCGGATGCGCCGTGGTGACGGCGGGTGAGCTCGAAATCCCGGTAAACCAGGCTGCGAACGGGCGGGCGGAAAAGCTTGCCGGACCAGCCACCGTGGGAATCCGTTCAGAAGATGTCACGGTGGGGATGAACGAAGCAGTTGAAGCGCGTGTCCATGGGGTAGAGAATCAGGGGGTGGAGAAAATCATAACTTTGCGAGCAGGAGGGTGCCTTATCAAAGCCACCGTACCCGCCCGCATGGACTTGCGCATCGATTCGGCCATAAGGTTTTCGTTCAAGCAGGATAAGATGCATTTTTTCGCTACCGAAAGCGGCAATAATCTGTATTACGGTTGAGGAGGAACGTCATGGCTAAAGTTCTGTTCAAGAATGTCAACGTACTGGACTGCAGCGGCGCGCCGCCGTTCGCGGGCCAGGTATTGGTAGAGGGCAATCGCATCAAAGCGGTCGCGCCGCAAGGCTCGACGATCCCAAGCGAGGGGGCGCGCGTGGTCGACGGCGGCGGTGCCACTTTGATGCCCGGTTTGATCGAATCGCACTCCCACCTATCTTTTTTGGATACGCCGGATCTCGAGGGCCTCGGCTTTGTGCCCCCCGAGGAACACATCCTGCGCACGGTAAGGAACGCCCGCAAAATGCTCGACCAGGGATTCACCGCTTGCAACAGCGCGGCGGCCGCCAAGCCTAGACTCGACGTTGTATTGCGCAATGCCATCAACGCCGGCGACTTCCCGGGACCGCGCACGCTGGCGGCCAGTCCGGAAATGACGGTAACGTCAGGCCTCGGCGACGTGCGCCTGATGCACATGCACCGTGAAACTTTTGCTGTTATCTGCGACGGCGCGGAGGAATTCCGCAAGATGTCGCGACTGATGGTTCGCGAAGGCGTGGATACACTGAAAATCAATCCGTCTGGCGACGAGTTCATCCCCCATGCGCGCGCGCACCAAACCGTGATGACGGAAGCCGAGATCGCGGCCGTCTGCGACGTGGGCCACGCGCACGGCAAGCGCATGGCCGCGCATGCGCGCAGCGCGCAGTCGGTCAAGCTATGCCTTAAGCATGGCGTAGCCGTGATTTATCATGCGACGCTGGTCGATGAAGAGGCTTGCGATGCGCTGGAAGCGGCCAAGGACTGGTGCTTCGTTGCGCCGACATTGGGTATCAACTACACCACGCTGAACGAGGCGGCCAAGTGGGGCATCACCCCGCAGGTCGCCGAAAGCATGGGCATGCGCATCGAACTGGATGCCGGCATCAAAAACATGAAGGAACTCAAAAAACGCGGGGTGCGTATCCTGCCTGGCGGCGATTACGGCTTTGCCTGGAATCCGATTGGCACCAACGCGCGCGACATCGAGCACTTCGTCAATTTGCTGGGTTTCTCGCCGATGGACGCCATCTTATCCGCCACGAAACTTGGTGGCGAGATCATGATGGCAGGCAAGGAACTGGGCCAGGTCAAACCCGGTTTTCTCGCCGACATGATTCTAGTCGATGGCAATCCAGTGGCCAACGTGAAGCTGCTGCAGGATGCCAGCAAGCTGCTGATGATCATGAAGGATGGTCAGTTCCATAAGGAACCCCTTGTCGCGGCGCAGGCGCAACGGCAGATCGCGTAACGCATAAACAAAAGAAAAAACAATAAACCTTGGTAAGGATCGGCGCCCGCTTGCGGGCGCTTTTTTTTGGTCGAGTACACACGTTCTCTTGAAAAAATCTGCCGGGGGCAGCCCGGCGGCTGGTTACTTTCCTTGCGCGGCCAAGGAAAGTAACCAAAGGAAGGCCGCCCCGGTGTCGCGCCCCGTATTCACGGGGTATCCCTGTGCTGCCTGCCTCAATGGGGCGACTGCGCAACTCGACCTGGCGAGGCACACACAACGACGCCT
>JBJMWI010000078.1:0-8622 GCA_045810225.1 Burkholderiales bacterium | reverse complement strand
GTACGAAAAAAAATCGGCGATATCCGCTACACGCTTCCTGAAGGTACTCTAGGACCCTTTTTCAACGATGAATTCGGCGATGTGTTTGGCAATATCTATGCATTCACCGGCGACGGCTACACCTATTCGGAGTTAAAGGATTACGTCGAAGCAGCCCGCAAGGAGATCCTGCGCGTGCCGGCTGTGGCCAAAGCGGAAATCATCGGTGACCAGGACCAGAAGATTTACGTTGAAACGTCTCATCGCAAGCTGGCCACACTGGGCATCGATCCACTTTCAATTTTCAATGTGCTGCGCGAACAAAACGCAATGACGCCGGCCGGTGCCATCGATACTCATTCGGACCGAATATTCTTGCGCATCTCGGGCAGCTTTGATTCGGTCGCGAGTATCCGGGAAATTGGAATCCAGGCGAATGGGCGCCTGTTCAGGCTGGGCGATATTGCGCACGTCTATCGCGGTTATGTGGATCCGCCTGCGCAGAAAGTCCGGTACATGGGGCAAGAGGCGATTGCGTTGGCGGTATCGATGGCGAAGGGCAGCGACATCCTGCAACTCGGGCGAGACCTCAAGGGCGCGTTTGCGCGCATCAACAAGGATCTGCCAGTCGGGATCGAAGTGCACCAATATTCCAACCAGCCGGAAGTGGTAAAGCGATCGGTCGACGAATTCATGAGAACGCTGCTTGAAGCCGTCATCATCGTATTGGCAGTCAGTTTCTTTAGCCTCGGGTTCAGAACCGGCCTGGTAGTAGCGTTATCGATACCGCTCGTTCTTGCGGTGACTTTTTTGTTGATGAAGCTGTACGGCATCGACCTGCAGCGCATTTCCCTCGGCGCGTTGATCATCTCGCTGGGACTGCTGGTGGACGACGCCATCATCTCGGTGGAAATGATGGCGACCAAGATGGAGCAGGGCATGGAGCGCGCAAAAGCCGCCGGCTTTGCCTATACTTCTACGGCTTTCCCGATGCTAACCGGGACGTTGATCACGGCCGCCGCGTTTACTCCGGTGGGGTTTGCCAAATCCTCGGCCGGCGAATATACCTTTTCCATTTTTGCCGTCGTCACCATCGCGCTAGTCGTATCCTGGATCGTGGCCGTATTGTTTACGCCCTATCTCGGCTACAAGCTGTTGCCGCAGCGCGTGCACGGTGCGCCGGTGTTTTCGGTATTCCAGCGCCTCGTGCATGCACCCCTGCACCGTTGGCGTCCCGCTGTTATACCCGCGCCAGCTGCGAAGCCGCACGGCGATGTTTACGACAGCCGCTTCTATCGACGCTTCCGGGCTTTAGTCAACTGGTGCGTGAATTACCGCAAGACAGTGATCCTGATCACGGTCGCGGTATTTGCGCTGTCGATATTCGGCTTTCGTTTTGTGCAAAACCAGTTCTTTCCATCTTCGAACCGGCCCGAATTGATCGTCGACCTGTGGTTGCCGCAGGGCGCCTCATTTCAGGCCACCGAGATACAAGTGAAGCGGCTGGAGGAGAAGCTCAAGGGCGACGAAAACGTAACAAACTATGTGGCATATGTGGGCAATGGCAGCCCGCGTTTTTACCTTCCACTCGACCAGCAACTGATTCATCCGAACTTCGCGCAGTTCGTGATCGTGACGAAAAACAATAATGCGCGCGAAGTGCTGTACGAAAAAATCAATCGCCTGTTGGAAAGCGAGTTTACGATGCTGCGCGGGCGAGTGAACCGGCTGGAAAACGGACCTCCAGTCGGTTATCCCGTTCAGTTTCGCGTGATTGGCAATGATATTGCCACGGTGCGCAAGATTGCTTTCGAGGTGGCATCCGTGGTGCGGGCCCATCCCAATGCGCAGAACGTCCATCTCGATTGGAACGAGCAGATCAAGGACATTCGTCTGCAGATCGACCAGAACAAGGCTCGTGTCATCGGGGTCAGTTCGCAAGGGCTATCCACGGTGCTCAATTCAATTCTGACTGGTTACAGCATCACGCAGTACCGTGAGAAAGATGAGCTGATTGAAGTGCTGGCGCGTGCGGAAACGCAGGAACGCCTGGATCCCGG
This sequence comes from Burkholderiales bacterium, assembly GCA_045810225.1. Taxonomy (GTDB): domain Bacteria; phylum Pseudomonadota; class Gammaproteobacteria; order Burkholderiales; family JACQAP01; genus JACQAP01. The sequence continues at coordinate 6,583 of JBJMWI010000078.1, read as the reverse complement.
CAAACTTGCCGAGATCAACGTGCCGACGCAGTCCGGAAAGTGGATTCCACTCGCGCAGATCGCCAACATCGAATATGGCTTTGAAGAAGGGATCATCTGGCGCCGCAACCGGCAGGCTACCGTGACAGTTCGTGCCGACATTCATGGCAATGTCCAGGCGCCTGTGATTTCCAAACAAATCAATCCCAAGCTGGACGCGATTCGCGAGAAGTTGCCGGAGTATTACCGTATCGATATGGCCGGCGCCATCGAGGAAAGCGCCAAGGGAGAGAATTCCATTGTCGCCGTCATGCCGATCATGGTAATCACGGTGCTGACCTTGCTGATGATTCAGCTGCAAAGTTTCCAAAAGACGTTCATGGTGCTCCTGACCGCGCCGCTCGGACTCATTGGCGTGGCATTCATTCTGCTCACATGGAATGTGCCGTTCGGCTTTGTCGCGAATCTTGGCGTGATTGCGCTGTTTGGCATGATCATGCGTAATTCTGTGATACTGGTGGACCAGATTGAGCAGGATATCAAGGCAGGCCATCCACAATGGATTGCCATTGTGGACGCCACCGTGCGTCGCTTCAGGCCAATCGTGCTTACCGCCCTTGCGGCGGTGCTGGCAATGATTCCGCTATCGCGTAGTAATTTCTGGGGACCCATGGCGGTTGCCATCATGGGTGGACTGGTGTCCGCGACCGTGCTGACCCTGTTGTTTGTGCCAGCTCTGTACGCAGCATGGTTTCGCGTTAAAAAACCTGCTGCGGCCTGACTACCGTTTTCCCAGTTAACAGCCGACCAGGAACTCGGGTCCCACTTCACCGACAGCTTGCTGAAATGCTATTCCAATGTTGCAGAGTGCATATGACGACTACTAGGTTGCTTCGATGTTTGTTGACTGTTGCACTGGTTATCACCAGTGCATTGCATGCCGTCGCAGCCCAGGAATGCGGGATAGCGTCAGCGCATGAGCTGGCGACCAAGGCTGGATGCGAGATACTGCGTTCCGGCGGAAATGCTTTCGATGCGGCCGTCGCGGTTGCTGCCGCGCTCGCGGTCGTAGAGCCGTTCGCATCCGGCATTGGTGGCGGGGGATTTTTCCTGTTACACCGGGCCAGCGATAACCTTGATGTTTTCCTGGATGCGCGCGAGACGGCGCCGTCGCGCGCAACGCGGGATTTTTACGTCGACAATAACGGACAGGCTAAACAAAAAGCAGCGCTCGAGGGACCCACTGCGGCCGGCATTCCCGGCGAGCCGGCGGCACTGGACTGGCTCGCCGCGCACTACGGCAAACTCCCGCTCGCACGTAGTCTGGCTCCTTCCATCCGTCTCGCAGAACAGGGGTTTGCCGCGGACGCTCGTTATGTTGCGGCGAGCAGGATGCAAGAAGCACTTTTGCAAAGTAATGACGCAGCCGCGGATGCTTTTCTGGACCATGGTAAGGCGGCTGCGGTGGGCTTCGTTGTGATTCAGCCAAAACTTGCCAAGACATTGCACATGCTGGGCGCCGAGGGCGCATCGTCCTTTTATCGAGGTGATTTCGCGCGCAGGCTGGTGACGCAAGTGCAGCAGGCCGGCGGATTGTGGGAATTATCCGATCTGGAAAACTACCACGTGATCGAACGCCCTCCTGTTAAATTCACTTATCGCGGTGCCCGTATCACGACCTCACCCTTGCCTTCATCGGGTGGACTGGTGCTGGCGCAGAGTTTGTTCATCCTGGAAACGACAGAGATTTCCCGACTATCCGAAAGCGAGCGGGCGCACTATATCGCCGAGGCGATGCGGCGCGGCTACCAGGATCGAGCGCGCTACATGGGTGACCCGGATTTTTTCTCGGTGCCAGTCAAGAAACTTGCCTCGCGGGAGTACGCGTTAGCGCGCGGCGCTTCCATCGATCCGCAGCACGCAACGCCGAGCAGCGCACTCGCGCAAGAGACACAAGCGGTGGAGGAAGGCGCGGACACCTCGCATTTTTCCATCATCGATGCAGCCGGGAATCGCGTGGCCGCCACTGTGTCGGTAAACGGGCCATTCGGCTCTGGCTTTGTGGCCGGCAATACGGGCGTAATTCTGAATAACCATATGGACGATTTTGTTCTCGTCCCCGGCGTACCGAATCTCTACAAACTCGTGGGGAGCAGGGCCAACGCCATTCAGCCAGGCAAGCGTCCCCTGTCTTCCATGTCGCCGACATTCGTGGAAGACGATCGCGGTGTGCTGGTTCTCGGCACACCGGGTGGCTCGCGCATCATCTCCATGGTGTTGGAAGGCGTTCTTGCTTACGTAGATCAGGCCGAAATTGATCTCAAGCGCCTGGTAGGCTTGCCGCGCTTCCATCATCAATATCTTCCAGACCGTATCGAATTTGAACCGGGCGGCTTTTCAAATGACTGGATAGATGCGCTGAAGGCCAAGGGGCATGTCGTGGAGCCCGGCAGGCGCAAGTGGGGTAACATGCAAGCCGTATTCTGGAATAAAAAAACGAGGCGGATCGAGACCGCCAACGACCCTCGTGGGCAGAGCGGAGTGCTGTTCTAGGCCGTGCCGAGCAAGGAAAAGCAATGAGAAGCAGAAGGCAGTTTTTGAAAGCGTCTGCGGGTGGCTTGCTGCTGGCCGGCGCGAATCGATGGATATCCTCGGCCGACGCCGCGAGCGAGATAGACGCCGCGTCATTGCCTGCCGGCACACTGGATTCTGCGCAATTGGGCGTCCTGACCGGCAAGCTGCCGTTGATCAAGAAATCTTTCCGCCCGCCGAATTTCGAAACACCGGTCAATTACTTCAACGACGTCTTTACGGCTAACAATGCGTTTTTTGTTCGTTATCATCTGGCTGGCATTCCAGAAATCGAGGCCGCGAAATGGAAGTTGACCATCGCCGGCGAATCGATGGAGAAACCCTTCGAAGTTGACTATGAAGCTCTGACGACTCAGTTCGATGTCGTTGAAGTCGCCGCGGTGTGTATGTGCTCGGGAAACCGCCGTGGATTTTCGCAGCCGCATGTGGCCGGAGTGCAGTGGGGTCATGGCGCCATAGGCAATGCGAAATGGCGGGGCGTACGTTTGCGCGATTTATTGAACAAGGCAGGTTTGAAAAAGGACGCGGTCGAAATCGTGTTTGGCGGAGCCGACAGTGCCGTGCTGGACAAGACTCCGGATTTTGTGAAGAGCCTGCCAACGTGGAAGGCGATGGACGAAAATACTCTGGTTGCCTTTGCCATGAACGGCGAAAAGCTGCCGCATTGGAACGGCTTTCCGGCGCGGATCGTCGTGCCGGGCTGGACGGCCACGTACTGGATGAAGCATCTAACGTCCATCACTGCAGTAGCTCAGCCGTTCAAGGGATTCTGGATGAATCCGGCATACCGCATTCCGAAAGGCAAATTCCCGGTCATCGATCGCTTCGTGAGCCAGGAGACGGAGACCAACACGCCTATTACCGAGATGGTAGTCAACTCGCTGATCGCCAGTCCGAACGGGGGCACAAAACTTCGTCACGGACAGTCAGCGTCTCTGGCCGGGGTCGCCTGGGATGGTGGTTACGGAATCGTGACGGTCGACGTTTCGGATGACAACGGAGCATCGTGGCACGCGGCGCAGTTGGGTGCCGATCAAGGCCGCTATTCGTGGCGCCAATGGTCGCACCCATTCACGCCGTCGCGCTCCGGCCGGCTTGCCATGCTGGCCCGGGCGACCAGCCGTGCCGGTACCACTCAGACTACCGAGCTGATTTTTAATCCCGCCGGATATCACAACAACGTGATCCAGCGCGTCGATCTTGAAGTCATCTAGAGAGCCTGCATGAACCGGCTATATCTTGTGCTCCTGCTGTGTTCGCTTCCGGTTTTCGCCGGGGAAGAACAATTCCGCCTGAAAGAAGCGCCGGGGCGGAGTCTGGTCGAGGCCAATTGCTCGATGTGCCACAGCCTGGACTATATTCCGATGAATTCGCCTTTTCTGGACCGCAAAGGCTGGGAAGCATCGGTGAACAAAATGATCAAGGCAATGGGAGCCCCTGTAGCCGAAGGGGACGTGGCAAACATCGTCGATTATCTGGTGTCCCAGTACGGTAAATGAATCGGTGACTGCCGACAGTGCGCGTGCAGAACTGTCGATACAATAAGGTGCCATGAAGACAACTTTCCTGGATTTTGAGCAGCCGATTGCAGAGTTGGAGGCGCGGATAGAGGAATTGCGCTACGTGCAGGATGATTCTGCGGTCGATATCTCCGAGGAAATTTCGCGGCTGCAAAAAAAGAGCAGCACACTGACGCGCGACATTTACGGAAAACTTTCCGCCTGGCAGATTTCTCAAGTGGCGCGACATCCCCAGCGCCCCTATTCACTGGACTATTTCCAGAATCTTTTCTCTGACTTCGAGGAATTACAAGGCGATCGCCTGTTTGCGGAAGACCCTTCCATCATTGGCGGGTTGGCCCGATTCGGCAGCCAATCGGTCATGGTAATCGGCCATCAAAAAGGCCGCGATACCAAGGACAAGCTGTACCGCAATTTCGGCATGCCAAAACCGGAGGGCTATCGCAAGGCTTTGAGGCTGATGAAGCTTGCCGAAAAATTTGGCATGCCGGTCATGACTTTCGTCGACACACCGGGTGCCTACCCCGGCGTGGGAGCAGAGGAACGCGGACAATCCGAGGCGATCGGGCGCAGCCTGAACGCGATGGCAGAGCTGCGAGTGCCCATCGTTGTCACGATCATCGGCGAAGGGGGTTCGGGAGGTGCGCTCGCCATTGCCGTTGGCGACGTCACACTCATGTTGCAGTATTCAATCTACTCGGTCATTTCGCCCGAGGGCTGTGCCTCGATCCTGTGGAAAAGCGCCGACAAGGCCCCGGATGCTGCCGAAACGCTTGGCATCACCGCCAACCGGTTAAAAACGCTTGGTCTGGTCGATCGGGTCGTGGCGGAACCTCCCGGCGGCGCTCATCGCGATCCGACGACGATTATGCAGACGTTGCGTAAGTCGCTCATGGACGCGCTTTCGGAAGCGCAGGAAAAGCCGATCGACGCATTGCTGGAAACTCGCTTCGAGCGCCTGATGGCGCATGGCAAATTCAAGGAAGCAGCGGTTCGCTGAAACCCTGGCGCGTGCCATCGAGTCCTCCGTGACGACAGGCCGCACGACAGCGGTTATTGCGCCTTGGCAATCCAACCATGATGAATGAGGAACTGCCGGCGGTCTTTGACCGCACTTTGGACGCTTATGGCGTACGTGGAGTGCGTGTTGCCATAGCGCTTAGCGGCGGCATGGATTCCATCGTCTTACTGGATTTGATGGATCGTTGCCGGGCCACCAGGAAGTTGAGCTTGTCCGCCATTCATGTCAATCATCAGATCAGTCCGCACGCCGCCAAGTGGGAAAAGTTCTGCCGTTCATTTTGCCAACAGCGTGAAATTAAAATCACGGTGCAGCGTGTTAGCGTCAGTGCGGGGGATTCGGGCATAGAAGCTGCGGCGCGTCAGTTGCGCTACCGGACGTTTGCTTCGGTCAATGCCGAAATTGTCGCGCTTGCACACCACCTCGACGATCAAGTGGAAACCTTTCTGCTGCAACTCTTGCGCGGTGCCGGTCCGAAGGGCTTGGCGGGCATGCCGGTCGTCAGGCCCCAGCAAGCCGTGGGGCAGGACCACGCCGCGCCGCTGATCCTTCGCCCGTTGCTGGAAATCCGCCGCAGCCAGATCAGCGCGTATGCCCGCGCAAGGCAACTTGAGTGGGTGGAGGACGACAGCAATAGCGACTCGCGTTTCGACCGTAATTATCTGCGCAACGAACTACTTGGCAAACTCGATGCGCGGTTTCCGGGTTATCGCGAAACCCTGGCACGTGCGGCCCGCAATCTGGCGGATCATGCTGTCCTTGCAGAGGAACTGGCGCGCATCGATGCCCAGTCGTTGGATCGCGGCGCAGTTTCCGCAGAGCGTTTGCGGCAATTGTCCGATATACGTGCGCTAAATCTGTTGCGTCAGCTGTTCGCCGAGCGCGGGCTGCAGATGCCACCGCGGGTCAGGCTTGAAGAAGCGCTGCGCCAATGCCGTGGCGCTAGCCGAGACGCAGAAATCCAGGTGGCCTTCGGCGACGCGCGCCTGCGTTGTTATCGCGACCGCGTCGAACTGGTGGCTTTTTCAGCCGGCATGCCAGCCGACTGGCAATCGCGCTGGGACGGTCGGGGTGAGCTGATGCTGCCCGACGGCCTGGGCAGGCTGCGTTCCCGCACGGTTATTGGAGATGGCATTGCGAGACGCCACTTTGAGACTCGCGCCGCGACTGTCCGGGGCCGCACCGGGGGTGAACGCATGCAGCCGGGCGAAAACAGGCCCAAGCGAGCGCTGAAGAATTTGTTGCAGGAGCATGCTGTCCCTCCCTGGGAACGCAGCCGCATGCCATTGGTGTTTTTTGGCGAACAACTCGCGTGGGTTCCAGGCATAGGCGTAGCGGCGGAGTTCCGTGCGGGCGCGACGGAAGACGGTATCGCGCCGGAATGGGAACCCGGCTGATAGAATCCGGACAAGATAAAGAGAAGTCGTCCCGCGCATGACAACAATGAAAAAATTCTTTTTACTAATAATAT
>JBJMWI010000077.1:0-39716 GCA_045810225.1 Burkholderiales bacterium | reverse complement strand
TGTCTAGAATAGGCTTGGCTGTGGCGGCTGATGGCAGCACGCATGCCATGATGCTTAACGTAGCAATCAGTAGAGAACGCAGGACTTTCATTTGTTATTTTCCGTGACTTTATCGGTTTGAGAGAGCTATTGGCGCACCTTGATGAGGTTCGCTTCCAGATTATTTTGCTTTAGCGCAGCGCGTGACCTACCGAGGTCGTCCTGATTTGAAAACGGCCCAACCCGCACACGGTGCCACACGTGCCCATCTGGAAATGTAGCAGTCTGGATTTGCGCTTCTATTCCAGAAAGGGCTAAACGAGCCTTGAGGTTATCCGCGTCGGATGGGTTCTGAAATGCGGCGACTTGCAAGAAATAGACTTCCTTAGCGACAGCAGGTGCAGTCCGTTTGAATTCCTTGTCCGTAACCGCTTCTTCACTACCGGGGAGAATTTTGTAGAAATCGAAACGCGGCTTAGCCTCTCCCGCCTTGGCATGCTTTTCGGTTGCGTCTGCCGCTGGTTTGGGCGTCTCCGCAGCTGGGACTACTTTCGCGGCATCCGCCGTCGGTTTCTCAGCAGTTTTTTCCGGGGCTCTCTGCTTCTGCAAAAACGGGTTTGCACCTTTGTTAATATAAAGCGCTATACCAAGCGCAATGCAAAGGCCCACCAGTAAACCGATCAGAATTCCGATCCAAATCGGACTGCCGCGTCCACCCGTCGCGGCAGTTCCGCTGCTTTTGTAGTCACGGCTCATAGCTACAAGTTTACCTTACATCTTGTCGGGCGCGCCCACACCAAGAATCTCAAGTCCGTTGCGTAATACCTGGCGAACAGATGCTGCGAGCGCGAGGCGCGCTTCTCTGACACGACCGTCCTCGACCAAAAGACGAGTGCCGTTGTAATAGCTGTGAAAGCTAGCCGCGAGATCCCGCAGATAAAACGCCACTAGGTGAGGCGCAAGTTCGTGGGCTGCACTTTGGATCTGTTCCGGGTAATCCAGCAGCGTCTGCAAAAGCTGAAGTTCGTGTTCGTCAACGAGCGGGGTTAAGTCTGCGTTGACCAGCAGCGCCGCATCCCCGCCCCACTGCTCCAGCACCGAGCAGACCCGCGCATGCGCGTACTGGATGTAGTACACGGGATTATCATTGCTTTGTGTCTTTGCAAGATCCAGATCGAAATCCAAATGCTGGTCGCTTTTGCGTAGCACATAAAAAAAGCGCGCTGCATCGTTGCCGACTTCATCTCGTAATTCTCGTAACGTGACGAATTGTCCCGTACGAGTTGACATCGATGCTTTCTTGCCGTTTCGGTAAAGCACGGCGAACTGTACCAGCGCTATAGTAAGCCGGTCAGAATCCAGGCCAAGCGCATTCAATGCACCTTTGACGCGCAGTATGTAGCCATGGTGATCCGCGCCCCAAACGTTGATCATGCGATCAAAGCCCCGCTCATATTTGCTGATGTGATAAGCAATATCGGAAGCGAAATAGGTGTACTGACCGTTTTCCCGCTGAACGACACGATCTTTCTCATCGCCAAAATCCGTAGATCGGAACCACTTCGCCCCGTCTTTAACATAGAGATGTCCGGTTTGTTCTAGCCTCTGGATTGCACGCTCAACCAGTCCCGAATCGAACAACGACTTTTCAGAGAACCAGGCATCGAAGGTCACTCCAAATTCCAGCAGGTCACTTCGGCAGTCGGAAACTTGCTCTGTGAGCACGAATTCGTGCAAGCTCAGATAATCGGCGCCAAGCAAGTCCTTGGCATTAACAATCAATCGATCGAGATACGTTTCAGGGTCGGCATCTGGGGAAGGCGCTTCTCTTAATACCAATTCCGAGGCGCGAACATGACGCATCTGATGCGTAGCCTTAAGGAGCCGCGCCATTTCGAGCACGTAGTCGCCCTGATAAGCATTCGGAGGAAATGGCAGCTGCACGCCGGCGAGTTCAAGATAACGCAGCCAGACTGACAACACCAAGATGTCCATCTGCCTGCCGGCATCATTAACGTAATACTCCCTGGCGACCGAATATCCGGCGGCCTCCAGCAGATTGGAGAGGCTTGCGCCGTACGCGGCTCCTCTTCCATGGCCGACATGCAAGGGACCGGTTGGGTTGGCCGAAACAAACTCCACTTGCACTTTCTTTGCGCGGCCCAGTGAAAGCCGTCCAAACGCTCGTGCGTTTTCAAGTATTTCATGCACGACTTTTTGCTTCGCTGCGGGCTTCAGGTACAGATTAACGAACCCCGCGCCGGCTATTTCCACTTTATGGAGCAACGGCGAAGCGGGCATAGCGGAAATTAGCGCTTGCGCGATGTCGCGCGGATTGCGCTTCATCGGCTTCGCGAGCTGCATTGCGAGATTGGAAGCGTAGTCGCCATGCTGAGCCGATTTGGGGCGTTCCAGCACGATTGGAAGCAGTACACCCGGTGCAACCGTCTCGCGCGCGGCATGCATCAAGTCGCTTATATGGGAACGCAAATTTGATGAGATAGAGCTCATGTGCAAAACAGCGCCGAAAAATCGGGAATTATACGGGTCGATCGTCAACGAACGTCAGAGTTCGATGGGATCCACATCAATGGACCAGCGCACGCGGCTGGCTTTGTTAGTCATCAAATGTAGGCGCCAGTCCGAGAGAAAGCGTTGCAATTCTGCTCGCGCAATTGATTGTGCGAGCAGTTGACCACGATGTTGACCCGCTATTTTAGCAATCGCGGCCGGAACCGGATCAAAAAGCGTGACGGACTGATTGAGCATTGGATGCCGCGCTGCGTGCCCCAGGAAGTTCATCAATGCTGATTCGCTATGTGATTCCGCACGCAAGAGTGCCTGATATACGAACGGTGGAAAGCCGGCGAGCTTACGTTCATTGAGAAGGTCTTCAGCGTAGTTTCGATAGTCCTGGCGCATCAGCGCCTGATACAGAGGATGCCCTGGAAATTGCGTTTGCACTAATACCTCACCCGGCAAATTTGCGCGCCCGGCTCGGCCAGACACCTGCATGAGCTGCTGGAATAACTTTTCGCTTGCCCGAAAATCTGCTGTGAACAACGCACCGTCCGGGTTTACGATCACGACAAGCGTGAGTCTGGGAAAGTCATGCCCTTTTGCGAGCATCTGAGTGCCGACCAGGATGTCGACACGTTCAGTTCGTATATCGTCCTGCATCTTTTGCCATGCACGCTTGCGCCGAGTGCTGTCGCGATCAATGCGCAAGATATGAGCGCCGGGATAGAGTTCCCCCAGCCATCGCTCAAGACGCTGCGTTCCTTCGCCCAAACCTTTCAGATCCTGGTTTCCGCATGAAGGGCACGCGCGAGGTAATGTCTGTTGACTTCCGCAATAGTGACACTGGAGACCTGCGTCCGCCATGTGCCAAACGAGACGCGCGCTGCAGCGCACGCATTCAGCATTCCACCCGCAGGCACCGCAGACCAATGCCGGCGCGAAACCCCGCCGATTCAAAAAGACCAGGCTCTGTTCGCCACGCGCAAGGCATGCGCTCAGTCGTTTTACGACTTGCTCGCTGAACTTGTGGGCTTTCGGCATGCCTCGAATGTCTACCAGCCGGACCTCAGGCGTGGCGGCGACCGGGCGCCGGCTTAAGCGCAAATAACCGAAGCGGCCGCTGCGGGCGTTCTGATAGGTCTCGAGAGACGGTGTTGCCGAGCCGAGCACCACAGGTACTTGGCTTTGTCGGGCGCAAAAAATTGCAAGGTCGCGCGCCGAATAACGCAAGCCGTCCTGTTGTTTGAAGGAACCGTCTTGCTCCTCGTCAACGATTATCAAACCAAGCTTTGGCAACGGAGTGAAGATAGCCAGGCGGGTCCCAATTACGACTTTTGCCTCCCCAGCGCGTGCGGCCAGCCAATTCGCACACCGCTCCGCTTGGCCGAGATCGCTATGCAAACCGACCAATCTCAACCCGGGAAAACGATGCCGAAACCGTTCTTCCAGTTGCGGTGTGAGGTTGATTTCTGGCACCAATAACAGCGTCTGCAAGCCGCGGTGCGCGACTTCTTCGATAAGTCTGAAGTAAACCTCGGTTTTTCCACTACCTGTCACGCCCTCCAAAAGCCAAGGTGAAAAAGAACCCAGCGTGGCCGAGATTTTTACCACCGCTGCGTGCTGTTCGTCTGTCAGCGCCGGCTGGTCCTTACGGGAAAAGTCCGGTATGGAGGCTGCATTATCGGGATGCTTTTGGATCCATCCTTTTTTGATCCATGACTCGGCTAATCTGGGAGCAGCGGACGACAAGGCCAATAGATCGGCGGCTCGCAGAACCGGACTTGCGTGAAAGGATTCGCGCAATCGGCGCTGCAGGGTTGCCCGTGTTGGGAATTCGTCCGGTGTCAGCGCCAGTCCGGGGCCGGTAAGCACATACGCCCACTGCGGCTTCGGCGGTGCATAACGCACACGCTTAACCGCAGCCGGCAGTGTCGCAAACGAAGCCAAACCGATAGGACACTGGTAGTACTCGCTCGAAAATTCGATAAGCGCTAGCGTAGTTTCCGGTAGAGGATCTAATGGCAGAATACTTTCAATGTACAGCAGCCGAGCGTTCTCGATCTGCGATTGTTCCACTACGTCAAAAACCAGTCCGACCTTACGACGCTTGCGAAACGGGACAACGACGAGGTGGCCTTTTAGTACTTGTTGCCCGGTCATTCGATAGTCGAACAGTGAATATACGGGGCAGTCCAGCGCAACTCTTGCAATAGCCATGTTCAGAGAACCGAGAAACGCCGCATTGTCAGTGGCGGCTGCAAAAATCAGTGTCGTGCGCTAACTAACGTGTACAAAAGGCCTTTTTGCAGGTCCTCCGGAACTGTGGATAATTCTGTTGATTAAATCCAGCGCGCGCGCTCTGGGAAATCGCTCTGAAACCCAAGCAGGGCGCGGCGTTTGGCGTGTCAACATAAATTAATATAGTATTATCAGTCACTTCGCGAATTTGTATTACGCGCCTTCCAAAGTGCCCAATGTTTGGTCGGACCGCCCTCCAAATTGTGCATAAGCAGTTACGCCCGCACATAAATTTGGGGCATTGCTAGTGAAATTGAGCGCTTTCCGAGTGTACCGCGTCAACAAGGGCGGCCACGTTCTCAGGGGGAGTAAGTCGCGAAATCCCGTGGCCCAAATTGAATATATGCCCGCTTCCATGCCCATATGCGGCCAATATTTTGGCCGCCTCCCGACGAATGACCTCCGTGCTTGCCAGCAACACCGCCGGATCCAGATTCCCCTGTAACGCCATTCGATCACCTACCCGGGCGCGCGCCTGACCAATATCAACGGTCCAGTCAAGGCTCAACGCGTCCGCGCCACAATGTGAAAGGCTGTCTAACCAGAGTCCGCCTCCCTTGGTAAAGATTATGCGAGGAATTGTTTGACCATCTCGCTCTCTTCTTAGCGCTCCGCACACTCGTTGCATATAGCGTAAGGAAAATTCATGAAACGCTTCTCCAGCGAGCATGCCTCCCCAAGTATCAAAAATCATTACCGCCTGCACACCGGCGTCAATTTGCGCGTTCAGGTAATCCGCGACAGCGTGCGCATTGATGTCCAGGATATGATGCAAAAGCTCGGGACGCTCATAAAGCATCCTCTTCAATTCGTGGAATTCGGTGCCGCCGCGGCCTTCAATCATGTAACAAGCCAAAGTAAAAGGGCTGCCAGAGAAGCCTATCAATGGGACACTTCCCGCTAACGCAGCCCGGATCTGAGTAACGGCGTCCAAGACATAGCGCAAATTCGCTACCGGGTCTGGCGCGATTAGTCTGCGGATCTGGCGCTCCTCACGCAAAGGATGATGGAAGCGCGGCCCCTCTCCTTCAGTGAAATAGAGCCCCAAACCCATGGCGTCCGGGATGGTCAGAATATCGGAAAAAAGAATGGCAGCATCGAGCGGAAAGCGTGCGAGAGGCTGGAGCGTTACTTCAGTAGCGAAATCGGGACACCTGCATAAGTCCAGAAAACTTCCGGCGCGTGAACGCACCGCATTATATTCGGGGAGGTAGCGACCTGCCTGGCGCATGATCCATATCGGCGTGTATGGCGTCGGCTGGCGCAACAGCGCACGCAACAGAACATCGTTCTTTGTGGAAGACACGTTGGATTGAGTTACTTTGAGTGCTAAACAACGCCGAGCCTTACGAGCGCGCAGCGCTGGCTTGTTTCAACGCGGTAAATCGGAATGGCCCATCAGGAAACTGTCCACTGCGTGAGCGCACTGCCGGCCTTCCCGAATTGCCCACACCACGAGTGATTGACCGCGGCGCATATCGCCCGCGGCAAATACTCTCGGAACGGAAGTGTAATAGGCTCTCGGCCCTTCCGTAGCCGCTTTTACGTTGCTCCGAGCATCTTTTTCCACCGCAAACTGATCAATCAGTCCGCTCTGCACCGGGCCGAGGAATCCCATTGCTAGCAAAACCAGGTCTGCTTTGATTTCCGTTTCAGAATCCGACAGCTCAGTCATTTTGCCGTCCTTCCACTGCACGCGAACGATCTTGATCTTCTTGACCTTGCCATTTTCACCGATGAACTCTTTGGTAGCGACAGCCCAATCGCGTTCACATCCTTCTTCGTGCGATGACGACGTTCTGAGCTTGAGTGGCCAGTAAGGCCAAACTAATGGTTTATCTTCTTGTGCCGGCGGTTGAGGCAGCAATTCAAATTGCGTAACGGACAAGGCCCCTTGCCGGTTGGATGTGCCGACGCAATCCGATCCGGTATCGCCGCCGCCAATCACGATCACATGCTTGCCGGTGGCGACAATTTGATCCGCTATCTTGTCTCCCGCGACGATCTTATTCTGCATCGGCAGGAATTCCATGGCGAAATGAACTCCTTCCAGATCTCGGCCCGGAACAGGAAGATCTCGGGGGTGCTCGGCACCACCTGTCAATGCCACGGCATCAAACTCGCTCAAAATGTCCTTTGCAGGCACGTTCATGCCTACATGCTGGTTCGTCCGGAATTCAACGCCTTCAGCTTGCATTTGTTCCATGCGACGATCGATAGAATCTTTCTCCATCTTGAAATCAGGAATACCGTAGCGTAGCAAGCCGCCAATGCGATCGTTCTTCTCGAACAGAACAACAATATGTCCCGCGCGGGCAAGCTGCTGCGCGCAGGCGAGGCCAGCCGGGCCAGAGCCAATAACTGCCACTTTCTTTCCGGTCTTACGTTTGGACGGCTGTGGTAACACCCATCCCTGCTCCCAGGCCTTGTCGATGATTGCATGTTCGATTGATTTAATCCCGACCGGATCGTTGTTGATGTTGAGCGTACATGCCGCCTCGCACGGAGCCGGGCAAACCCGTCCTGTGAACTCTGGAAAGTTGTTGGTCGAGTGCAAGACATCAAGGGCCCGCTTCCAGTCTTGCTTGTAAACTAGATCATTCCAGTCCGGAATGATGTTGTTCACTGGGCACCCAGTCATGCAGAACGGGATCCCGCAATCCATGCAACGCGCGCCTTGTACGCCCGCTTCTTGGTCGGCAAGTCGGAGCACAAATTCACGATAGTGCTTCACGCGCTCGCGCTTGTCCTCAGCAGCCTCGGCAAGACGCTGGTACTCCATGAACCCGGTAATTTTTCCCATTACTTGCTTCCCGATTGCTGTCAGCGGCGCTAGTTTCGCAGTCCTGCGGCTATGATTGATTTCTTAAAGCTATGCGGCCAGCTTGCGTCGTTTAGCAGCCATCTCACCGAGCGCGCGTCGGTATTCCGTTGGAAATACCTTGACGAATTTGGCGCGGTAAAGGGGCCAGTTGCTCAGGATTTCCCGTGCCCGGGCACTGTTGCAATAACGCGCATGCCTGTCGATAAACCCCTTGAGAATTGTCTCGTCCGCTTGCTGCATGTGCCAAAGATCCCGAGAAACTTTAGCTTCCTGCTCTGTTTCGGAAAGGACTGGTTCAATATGCACCATCGATAGGTTGCATCGGTCTCTAAAACTATTGTCCTCGTCCAGCACGTAGGCGGTCCCACCCGACATTCCGGCCGCGAAATTACGCCCTGTCATTCCCAGTACGACCACTGTGCCGCCGGTCATGTATTCGCAACCGTGATCCCCGACGCCTTCCACAACTGCGTGGGCGCCAGAATTTCGGACGCAAAAGCGTTCCCCTGCTACACCGCGGAAATATGCTTCGCCGGCGACTGCTCCATACATAACGGTATTGCCAACGATGATGTTGTCCTTCGGACTGCCTTGGAACTTCGACGATGGCTGTACACAGATACGTCCACCGGACAGACCCTTGCCAACGTAGTCGTTTGCTTCACCAATCAGATCCAGCGTTATGCCTTGGGCGATAAACGCTCCAAAGCTCTGCCCCGCGCTGCCTGCGAGCCGTACATGAATCGTATCGGCCGCCAAGCCGGAATTTCCGTACTTCCGGGCGACCTCAGACGAAAGCATGGTACCGACAGTGCGATTGACATTGCGAATGGGCATTTCAATGGTAACTTTTTCGCCCCGTTGAATCGCAGGTTGGGCCAATTCAATGAGGCGATGATCAAGCGCCTTCTCCAGCCCATGATTTTGCTTCTCGCTGTTGTAGATGGCGACGTCAGAAGGCATATGCGGCATCTTGAAAATTCGGGAAAAATCCAAGCCTCTGGCTTTCCAGTGCTCAATACCCTTTTTCATGTCCAGCAAGTCAGTGCGGCCGATCATGTCAGTCAATCTGCGTATTCCGAGCGCCGCCATGATCGCGCGAAGTTCTTCCGCGACAAAGAAAAAAAAGTTCACGACATGTTCGGGTTGGCCTTTGAACTTCTTGCGCAACTCGGGATCCTGCGTTGCTACGCCAACAGGACAGGTGTTGAGATGGCATTTACGCATCATTATGCAACCACTGACCACCAGCGGAGCTGTAGCGAAGCCGAACTCATCAGCACCAAGAATCGCGCCGATGGCAACATCGCGTCCGGTCTTCATCTGGCCGTCCACCTGCACCGCTATACGACCGCGGAGCTTGTTCAAGACGAGGGTCTGTTGAGTTTCGGCTAACCCCAGTTCCCACGGTGTACCGGCATGCTTGATCGAGGACCATGGCGAGGCACCCGTACCGCCGTCGTGTCCGGCTATGGTCACGTGATCAGCCTTCGCCTTTGATACGCCGGCCGCAACAGTTCCAACGCCGTCCTCTGAAACCAACTTGACACTGATTGACGCGCGTGGATTCGCATTCTTTAGGTCGTGGATCAACTGCGCCAGATCCTCGATCGAATAGATGTCGTGATGGGGCGGCGGCGAAATCAGCCCGACGCCCGGTACGGAGAAGCGCAATTCCGCTATGTATTCGGAGACTTTGTGTCCGGGCAGCTGTCCACCTTCCCCCGGCTTGGCGCCTTGCGCCATCTTTATCTGAAGCTGGTCGGCGCTGTTTAGATATTCTGCCGTCACCCCGAAGCGACCGGACGCGACCTGTTTGATCTTGGACCGCAGTGAATCGCCCTCCTGCAATGCGATATCACGCTGAATGCGGTCGCGCCCCAAGCGGCTCATCAATGTTTCACCCGCCTTGATGCTGCCATAGCGACGTGGGTCTTCCCCGCCTTCACCCGTATTGGATTTTCCACCGATGCGGTTCATGGCAACTGCGAGCGTGGTATGAGCTTCGGTGGAAATCGACCCGAGCGACATCGCGCCAGTTGAAAAACGCCGCACGATTTCCTTGGCTGGTTCTACTTGGTCAATCGGAATGGATTTGGCCGGATCAATACGGAACTCGAACAAGCCCCGTAGCGTCATGTGCCGCTTTGATTGGTCGTTGATAATCCGTGCATACTCTCTGAACGTCTCAATACTGTTGGTCCGCGTGGAGTGCTGCAGCTTCGCAATCGCATCCGGTGTCCACATATGTTCTTCACCCCGGACCCGAAAAGCATATTCGCCGCCGGCATCCAGGGCATCGAGCAAAATAGGAGCGTCGCCAAACGCCGCCTGATGTAGCCGTATCGCTTCTTCCGCCACCTCAAATATGCCGATGCCTTCCACATTTGACGTTGTGCCAGTGAAATATTTATCGACCATTCCTTTCGCAAGCCCGACCGCTTCAAAAATCTGCGCCCCGGTATACGACATATAAGTCGAAATACCCATTTTCGACATCACCTTCATCAACCCCTTGCCGATGGCCTTGACATAATTTTTGATCCCTTTTTCGCCGCGGTATTCGTTCGGGACCGGTGCTTGCGCGTGCAGAATGGTCTCCATCGCCACGCATGGGTGGATGGCTTCCGCGCCATAAGCAGCGAGGAGCGCAAAATGGTGGACCTCGCGCGCCGACCCCGTCTCAACAACTAGTCCTGCGCTGGTACGTAGGCCCTTGCCGACCAGATGCTGGTGAATTCCGGACAGGGAAAGCAGCGCCGGGATTGCAACATGATCTGCATCGACTCTGCGATCGGACACGATCAGAATGCTGTACCCCGAACGCACCGCGTCTTCCGCTTGTGCAAAAAGGCTGGCCAGCCTGGCTTCGATTGCCTGTTTGCCCCAAGCCACCGGGTAAGTGATGTCAATCTCATACGATTTAAACTTACCTCCAGTGTAGTAATCGATGTGGCGAATGGCGTCCATCTGGTTGAAGTCGAGCACTGGCTGGCTCACTTCAAGGCGCATCGGAGGATTTGTCTCATCAATGCCAAGAAGATTGGGCTTGGGACCGATGAAAGACACCAGCGACATCACCAAGTCTTCTCGAATGGGATCGATGGGTGGATTGGTGACCTGCGCGAACAGCTGCTTGAAGTAGTTGTAAAGCGGCTTCTCCTTGTTCGAAAGAACAGCGAGCGGCGAATCATTTCCCATGGAACCGATAGCTTCTTCACCCTGCTCTGCCATCGGAGCCAGGATGAACTTCAGGTCTTCCTGGGTGTAGCCGAAAGCCTGTTGCCGATCGAGTAATGCAACCTTGCTTGGTTCGGCGTTCTTGGTCGAAAGCGGAAGATCGTCGAGTTTTATACGGATACGTTCTATCCACGCGCGATAGGGCTTGGTATTAGCCAATGCATCCTTCAACTCCTTGTCATCGATAATGCGGCCGGCCTCAAGATCGATCAGAAACATCTTTCCTGGTTGCAAGCGCCATTTCTTGATGATTTTTTCTTCCGGAATTGGTAACACCCCGGTTTCTGAGGCCATTACAACGAGGTCGTCGCTTGTCACCAAATAGCGAGCCGGACGCAAACCATTTCGATCCAGCGTCGCACCTATCTGCCGTCCATCGGAAAACGCCACCGCGGCGGGGCCGTCCCACGGCTCCATCATGGCGGCATGGTATTCGTAGAAGGCACGCCGATGGGGGTCCATCAACGTATGTTTTTCCCAAGCCTCGGGTATGAGCATCATCACGGCGTGAGCCAGTGAGTAGCCGCTCATGATCAACAGTTCCAGCGCATTATCGAATGACGCGGAATCCGACTGACCGTCATAGATCAATGGCCATACTTTATCGAGATCTTTTCCCAATACTGGGCTGAATATCGCGCCCTGCCGCGCCCGCAGCCAATTGACATTTCCGCGTAGCGTATTGATCTCACCGTTATGGGCGATCATTCGAAATGGATGGGCGAGATCCCAAGTCGGGAAAGTATTTGTTGAAAAACGCTGATGCACCAACGCTAAAGCCGACGTCACTTTAGCGTCGCAAAGATCCCTGTAATAGGTACCGACTTGCCCGGCGAGCAACATTCCCTTGTAAACGATGGTACGGGCGGACATGGAAGGGACGTAAAATTCCTTACCGTGCTCCAACTTAAGTGCCTGTATGGCATGTCCGGATACTTTGCGGATGATGTAGAGCTTCCGTTCCAGGGCATCGGTCACGGTCACACCGGCTCCCCGCCCGATAAAGACCTGTCGCACGACTGGTTCAATTTTTTTCACTGAGTCGCCCAGGCCAGTATTGTCCCGGGGCACGTCTCGCCATCCGAGCAGAACCTGGCCTTCGTCTTTCACGGCACGTTCTATCTCGTATTCGCAGGCCAGGCGCGATGCGGGCTCCTGAGGCAGAAACACCATACCAACGCCGTACTCTCCAGATGGTGGCAGCTTAATCCCTCGACCCGCCATTTCATCTCGGAAGAACTGGTCCGGAATTTGGATCAAGATACCGGCCCCATCTCCCGCAAGCGGATCTGCGCCAACGGCACCGCGATGGGTTAGATTTCTTAGGATCTGGAGACCTTGCTCGATGATCCCGTGGCTACGGATACCCTTGATGTTTGCGATGAACCCGACGCCACAGGCATCGTGTTCATTAGCTGGATCGTAGAGACCCTGCTTACCGGGTAATGCGGAATGAGCCATATCACCTTGCCTCTGTAATTAGAGCCGAGTTACTGCTCGTCGCGCCATCAAAGTATAGGGAGCCGTAAATGGTACCGCGATTGACAGAGCCCTTTCAATCGCCAGGGCGGAGAGCTGCGGCTCGCTGCAAACGGCGGCGTCAGCCAGAGGTTCGATCCGCAAGCGCATTAATCCGCACGGGGGCGGTACGGACAGACTTTAATTTTCCTCTACGGCAAACACCCGGCGATGTTCTCGGATCGCATAGCGATCCGTCATCCCTGCGACGTAGTCCGCTATTGCTCGGGGTAGATTACTTTCCGCGCGGACCTGAAATTCCGGGGGCAGCAGCCGCAAATCGGTGAGGAAAGCATTGAACAGGTCGTTAACAATTCGTTTTGCCTTGTTGCTCATGCGTGCCACCCGGTAGTGCCGGTACAGATTCGCATGCAAGAATCTTTTCAAGTCCTGTTGTTCTTCTTTGATATCGTCGCTAAATGCGATGAGAGGTGGCGCATGGCGCACATCATTCGGCGCTTTGGGATGGTATTGCGCGATTAACGATCGACTTCGTTCGGTCAAATCTGAAACCAATGTATTAATCATGCGACGTACTGTTTCATGAGTCAGACGCCGGTCGACGATGGATGGATACTGCGCTTTGACACTATCTAGATGCCTGGAGAAAATAGGCACCGAAGACAACTGGTCGATCGTAATTAACCCCGAGCGCAAGCCGTCATCCACATCATGGTTGTTATAAGCAATTTCATCAGCGAGGTTAGCAATTTGGGCTTCTAGTGAAGGGCGTTCCTTTTTAATGAAGCGCTCGCCCAGCTTGCCCAGCTTTTGAGCATTATTGACAGAACAATGCTTCAAAATTCCTTCACGAGTTTCGAACGATAAATTCAAGCCTTCGAAAGCAGCGTAGCGCTGCTCCAACGTATCAACCACACGCAACGACTGCAAGTTGTGCTCGAAACCGCCGTGATCCTTCATGCACTCATTAAGCGCCTCCTGACCGGCATGACCAAATGGAGTATGGCCAAGGTCGTGTGCGAGCGATATCGCCTCAACTAGATCTTCGTTTACACCGAGGCTGCGAGCGACTGACCGCCCGATCTGGGCGACTTCAAGGCTGTGGGTTAACCGGGTGCGGAACAAGTCACCTTCATGGTTGACGAACACTTGGGTTTTGTATTCGAGGCGCCGGAAAGCTGTAGAGTGAATTATCCGATCGCGATCGCGCTGGAACTCCGAGCGGCCAGCGGGCGGGGGCTCTGCGAACTGCCTACCGTCAGAAACAATTGGATCGCAAGCGTATGGAGCGAGTTCACGCACTTGCTTTTCCCTCTTCCAACACTTGGCGTACGACGTCTACATCGACATCAGATGTAATGAAAGCCTTGCCCAGAGAGCGCAGCAATACCAATCTTAGTCTGCCAGCTTCTACTTTCTTGTCACGGCCCATCAACTCCAGGTAGCGCTCGGGCCCGAGCGCAGGCGCTTCAACCGGAAGACCGGCTTTCTTGAAAATTCGAACGGTTCTCTGCACATCTTGTGCGCTCAATAATCCCAGTCGCTGTGAAACGCGTGCTGCCAGGATCGTGCCGGCCGCTACTGCTTCTCCGTGCAACCACGTGCCGAAACCCAGGCCCGCCTCTATAGCATGGCCGAAGGTGTGCCCAAGATTGAGCAAGGCGCGTTCGCCGGACTCGCGCTCGTCAGCAGCAACCACTGCCGCCTTGTTTTCGCAAGAACGTGCCACCGCATACGCGAGCGCCTCTGGATATCGCTTGATCAAGCTTTCCATGTTGGCTTCCATCCATTCCAGGAATGGCAGATCCATGATCAGACCATACTTGATGACCTCGGCTATTCCTGCGGATAGTTCGCGACCAGGGAGCGTCGCAAGTAGCGCGATGTCGGCTACTACCAGGCGCGGCTGATAAAAAGCCCCAATCATATTCTTGCCCAACGGGTGATTGATTCCGGTCTTTCCACCAACCGATGAATCTACCTGGGCAAGCAGCGTGGTCGGCACCTGGATGAAAGGCACACCTCTTTGATAGGTGGCCGCGGCAAAGCCGGCAAGGTCCCCCACCACTCCTCCCCCCAAGGCAATAATCGCGGATTTCCGCTCCGACCGATTTGCCAGCAAGGCATCAAAGATTTGGTTCAAGGTTGTCCAGCTTTTGTACTGTTCCCCGTCCGGCACGATAACGGGGAAGACTTCGACACCTGCATCGCGCAGCACTGTACTTAACGTCCCCAGGTACAGAGCAGCAACTGTATTATTGGTAACGATGGAAACTTTGCGCTGCGGAAGGTGTGGCAGGAACAAATCGGCGCGCTCCAGCAACCCGGTCCCAACGTGAATCGGATAGGTTTGCGGCCCAAGCCCGACTGTTATGGTTCGCAACGGGGTTCTCTCGTTGCTGAATGTACCAATCGGGCCTCCAGAACATGGTGCAGGCGATTCATCAATGTGCTGAGGCTTTGGCTCCCGGTGTCAATGGTGACGTGCGCCACTTCCCGGTAGAGCGGATCACGAATCTCATATAGTTCAGTTAGCCGTGCACGAGGATCCGCGGTGTGCAAGAGAGGCCGGTTTTTGTCGTGACGGGTTCGATTCAGCAAATCTTTCACGGACGCCCGCAAATATACGACTGTGCCTCTGGATTTGAGTTTGTCCCTGTTCTCGCTTGCTAAAACCGCACCGCCCCCAGTAGCGAGCACGATTTCATTGAGCGCGGTCAGTTGGTCCAGAACAACCGATTCCCGATGGCGAAATCCCTGCTCACCTTCGATCTCAAAAATAACCGGTATTTTGACGCCCGTGCGTTGTTCAATGACCTGGTCCGAATCATAGAAGACTTTGTTCTCCCGCTTTGCCAGCAGGCGACCAACCGAGGTCTTGCCGGCGCCCATCATTCCGACGAGAAAAATATTACCTTGGATGGTGAGAGGCAAATCCGAAGAGATTGCGTCTTGCATGCGGCCATTCTAGCGAAACCACCGACCGTGCGACCGCCGGATAGGAAAGAACCGCCGCGGAAGTGCGCGGCCGCAGGCAGATAACTGTGCTACCGGACTGTGAGACTGTCCCTGATGATCTTGGGTGTCACGAAAATCAACAGTTCATTCTTATTGTTGTTTCTCAAATCTTGCTTGAAAAAGAACCCGAGAATGGGGATGTCTCCCAATAGCGGAACCTTGGTTATTGTGCTCGACTCATCCTGAGTGTAAATGCCGCCAAGACCGACAGTACCGCCATTTTCTACCAAGACTTCGGTCGATACTTGCTTGGTGTCTATCGCTGGACCGGCACTCGTAGCGGCACCGACACTGTCTTTGTTGACGTTTAGTTTCATTATGATGTTGTCGTCGGGCGTAATTTGCGGCTTGACCTTCAGACTGAGTGTGGCCTTACGGAAGGAGACGCTTGTGGCTCCGCTGCTTGTGGCCTGCTGGTATGGAATTTCTGTTCCCTGTTCAATGGTCGCTTCCGCATTATCCGCTGTGATTACGCGGGGACTAGAAATAATCTTTCCCTTGCCATCGGCCTGCAACGCAGTTATCTCCAAATTGAGAAACTTGGTCATAGCGTCGTTCATCAGGATTAACGAGGCTTGTGCAGCTTGCACCCCGCCGAGTCCCGGAGCAGCCATGGCGGTGAACATGGAGTCGGTTAGAAAATTAGGGGCTGTCGATGCCTGGCCAGTATGAGCCCCCGTATCAGCTACGCCACCGCCGATAACGGCCCGATGCGAATCTCCTCCTATGCTTGAGCCACGCCCGGTGAGGTCGTGATAACCAAGTCGTGTACCGATATTGCGGCTGAAGGTGTCCGTTGCCTCGACAATTCGCGCCTCGATAAGTACTTGCCGGATCGCGCGATCGGTTTTCTTCAGTAGTTCACGAACTTCGTCCAGCTTTGAAGGAGTGTCTTGAACAAAGATCTGGTTAGTTCTTGCGTCGACCACCGCGCTGCCGCGTTTGGACAGAATTCTTTGTGTCGCATCTGTTATTACCTTCTGGAAATCCTCAGCCTTCTGGTAGTTCAACTGGAAGCTTTCGGTGCGCACCGGCTCAAGATCTGAAATTTGCTGCCGGGATTCCAGCGCGAGTTTCTCTTTCGTGGCAAGCTCATCACGGGGCGCAATCCAGACGACATTGCCCGTTTTTCGCATGTCCAGGCCTTTGGCTTGTAAAATGAGGTCCAGCGCCTGGTCCCATGGAACATCCTTGAGTCGCAAGGTCAGGTTGCCACTCACGGTATCGCTGGTAATTATGTTCAAGCTGGTGAAGTCCGCGATGACTTGCAATACAGCGCGCACTTCTATGTTTTGAAAATTAAGTGACAGTTTTTCGCCGGTGTAGCCGCTGACTGATTTTGGTTTGCCTGCTTCTTCTATTACCGGTTTTACTTCAATAATGAAACGGTTGTCGGTCTGGTAAGCCGATTGTTCCCAACGTCCTTTCGGTGTAACCGTTACTCGGGTGTTTCCCCCCGAACGCGTAACGTCGAAGGTATCGACTTGTGTTCCGAAATCGCTTACGTCAAAGCGCCGTTCCAGCGAAGGCGGCAGGGCGGTTTGGATAAAATCTACCAGTATGCTCTTCCCCTGCTGCTTCAAATCAATGCCGGTGGTCGCGTCGGAAAGATCAACTATGATTTGCGCTTCGCCGTTTCTGCCGCGTCGGAAATCCACATCCCGGACGGCATGCCCCTCGCCGCTGGATTTTGGTTCAGTAAACGACGGAGCAGACTCAGCCGAAGCGGCGGATGCAGTTGCACCGCTCTGAAGAGTAATTATGACGTTGTTCCCTTCTATCCTGGTCTCATACTTGACCATTTTTGCGAGGTTTAGCACCACACGGGTGCGCCCCCCGGATTGCCCAAGCCTGATCGTTCGCAAATCTCCTTGGTTGACATCTTGCGAATTCTTGCCCAAGCCATTTGTTGTAGCAGGGAAATCGAAAGCAACGCGCGGTGGATTATTAACGGTGAACGCGGCGGGTGGGTTGGCGGGCGCATCTTTGAGGCCGAACTTCACGGTAACAGTGCCTGGCTGGCTGGAGACGTCTATCGATTGAATGACATTCCCCGTCGTGGCAGGCGCTCCTTTGTCTTGGCCGTACACCGCGCCACTCAGCAGCGTCGCCATTACCGTGGTCACAGCTGCTAAGTTCCTCACACCAGCGATGCCTTTCATA
Source organism: Burkholderiales bacterium (assembly GCA_045810225.1). Lineage (GTDB taxonomy): Bacteria > Pseudomonadota > Gammaproteobacteria > Burkholderiales > JACQAP01 > JACQAP01. The sequence continues at coordinate 22,195 of JBJMWI010000077.1, read as the reverse complement.
TTTCCGTGCTCCTTAGGGTCATTGCTCGAGCAACTGCAAACTGCTAGTACGCTCGGTCCAGGAGCCGGACGATGAGTCCTGGATTACTTCCTTGAGAGTCACCGTCGATTCGCTGACCGAAGTGACAACACCGAAATTCTGGCCTAAATAGTTTCCAAATTTCACCCGATAGAGATTGTTGTCTGGAGTCTTGATCAGCGCAAAGCGAACTAGTCTTTGTTCAAGAGTGCCTACCATCTGAAGGCTTTCAAGCGGGAACGCCTCGAGAGCCTCCTTGCGCCGGTTCAGATCAGGGCGCGGTCCACTCCCACCAGCGCTCCCGGAGCGCGTGTCTGCAAGAGTCTTGCGGGGCCTAAACGGATCGGGCAAATCAAAGGCGTTGTAGGCAAACGGCTCGAACTGCTTCACTTCGGGTATCGGCTCAACGCGGCCTCGCAATCCGTCACCGGAATCTTTTACGAATTGCTTCAGATCCGAGAATTGCTCTCCTCCACAACCGGACACGGTCAAAACCAAAATCACAAGAATTGAATGAAGCCGCATCATTTTTTCTTCGCAGCAGCGTCGCGAGCCGCCTTACGTTGGGCTGCAACTTCGGTGTCATCCAAATAGCGAAACGTTTTTGCTGTGGCATCTAGCGTCAAGCCGGTCTTGCTTGAACTCAACGCAATATCATTCAAGGTAACGATGCGGGACAATTGTGAAATGTCGCTGGCGAAGGCGCCAATATCATGGTAGCTGCCTGCAAGCTTGATCGTTATGGGCAATTCCGCATAGAACTCTGATCGCGTTTCTGCGGGAGCAGGCCGGAACAGCTCGAACTGCAGACCGCGACCCAAGCCGGCCTGGTTGATGTCTGTCAGCAGAGCCTCCATTTCGGATTTGTTTGGCAATTGCTTGAGCATTTCACCGAACGACTCTTCAATTTCCGCGAGTTGCTTGCGGTAGGCTTCGAGGTTAACGGCTTGCTTTTTCTTATCCAGAAAAGCCGTTCGTAGGTCTTGTTCTTTCCCGCGATCTCTGGCCAATGTCTCCAATTGAATCTGCCAATCGAACCAGTACCCTCCGAATAGGAGCAAGAGTAAAAGGAAAAACAGTGCGCCCAGTTTGGGCAAGGCGGGCCAGCTGCCGATATCGCGCGGGTTAAGTCTTCGCAGGTCGTCGAGCGTCATGACATCACGTCTTGGGTGTGGCGGGGGCAGCTGGTGAACTGGTTGCGGGTCGCGGAGCCTGCTCTTCTTTGGGCCGCGAAATATTGACGTTCAAGTTGAATTCATTCAATTGCGCTGCATCGACCGTTACCGCCTTGATTTCAATCAAAGAAGGGCTTTCCAGCCAGGGCGATGCCTCGAAATTGCGCATTAGCGTCGATACACGTGCATTTGAAGTCGCGTATCCGACGACATTCACTCTTTGCCCGGTTTGTCTCACGGCTTTCAGATATATGCCGTCCGGTAGCTGCCGAACCAGCTGATCGAGTAACCGTACGGTTTCTGTCCGGTTTGTTTGCAGAGACTCGACCACGCGTTTACGCGCCAACAATGCCTGCGTCTGTTCTTTTAGTTTTCTGATCTCATCTATCTGTTTATCGAGTAATACGATTTCAGATTCCAGATATTTGTTGCGTTCGACTTGCTCCTCGATACGTCCTGCAAAGAACAAGTGCACAACCACGGCGATGGCGGCGGCCAGGCCGACCGTCATACCCGCCAAGACAAAAAACTGCTGCTGCTGTGCCTTTCGGCGCGCCGCACGATGCGGCAGTAGGTTGATTGGGATCATGCGTCAAACCTCCGCAGCGCGAGTCCGCAGGCCACTAGCAAGGCTGGAGCATCAATCGTTAACTGTGCCTGCCGAACCTTGGAAGACACGTCCATTCCAACGAACGGATTCGCTATGAGAGTATTGACCTGGGTACGCTCGGCGACGACCTCCGAAAGCCCGGGTATGGTGGCCGAACCCCCGGACAGAAATATATGATGAACCTGGTTGAATTGCGTTGAAGTGAAGAAGAATTGCAACGCCCTGGCAATTTCGAGCGCAAGAGTATCCATGAAAGGTGCGAGTACTTCGGAGTCGTAGGTATCGGGCAGCCCTCCATTGCGTTTCGCCGCTTCAGCCTCTTCCACAGAGAGGCTGTAATGTCGCATTATTTCCTGCGTCAGCTGGTTACCGCCGAAGGGCTGTTCACGCATATATACGGATTGCCCGTTGCGGAGCACATTGATGTTCATCATTGACGCGCCAACATCAACGACCGCAATGGTTTGGTCGTGGCCGGAATCGGGCAATTGTCCCTGCATCAATTCGAATGCATTCTGGGAGGCAAAAGAATCGATATCCATTACAGTCGCCTTGAGTCCAACCGACTCTGCTACCGCGACGCGATCCTCGACCTTTTCCTTTCGGGATGCCGCAATAAGAACCTCAACGTCTTCGGTACTGTTTGGGGCGGGTCCGAGAGTCTGAAAGTCCAGATTGACTTCTTCAAGTGCAAACGGGATGTATTGGTTCGCTTCCGTCTCGACTTGAACTTCGAGTTCCTCGTCAGTCTGTCCGGCGGGGACGACGATCTTTTTCGTAATTACGGCGGCGGATGGCAAGGCCATCGCGAGGTTCTTCGCGCGACTGCCCATGCGCTTCCACCCCCGGCGCAAGGCATCGCCGACCTCCTCAAGATTCATGATATTGCCGTCAACGACAGCATCCTTGGGCAACGGCTCAATGGTGTAGCGCTCCAGCCGATACCCCCTGCCCGACCCGGTCAGTTCAACCATTTTCACCGACGAGGAACTAATGTCGACCCCGATAAGTGGGGCCGCCTTCGGTTTCAGCAGGTTGCCGATAAAATCCGCGTCAAACGCAATTTTTCCTTTGAACATTGGCCCTTTAGACGCGATACGTATAATCTACATTAAATGCTAGCAACAACTATTTTGCAAGTAAAGCGTTTTTATCGGCCTGTGTGTTGCCGTGCGGCAACACCTTATATAATGGCGGTCCTCCCCGTTTTTTGAACCTTCAGCACATTGTCGATGACATTTCCTCGTTGGTGGATTTATCCGGTCATTGGGGTCGCTGCCCTTGCAGTCTTGTTCATTCTCGTAGCAAGTTATGCCGCTGCAGTCGCATATCCGAATCTACCTTCGCTTGATGCACTGACGTCTTACCAGCCGAAGATCCCATTGCAGATTTTTAGCATGGAAGGCGACTTAATCGGTGAATTCGGCGAGGAGAAGAGGGCATTTGTGAAGATTGACCAAACGCCCGACTTGCTTCGAAAAGCAATACTTGCCGCTGAGGATGAACGTTTCTACGAACATGGGGGCGTGGATTACATCGGCGTAATGCGCGCAGCACTGTCCAACTTTGCATCCGCAAGCGCACGTCAAGGCGCCAGCACGATTACCATGCAGGTGGCGCGAAATTTTTTTCTGAGCACCGAAAAAACATTCAGCCGCAAATTCAACGAAGCCCTGCTCGCATTCAAGATCGAGCACAGTCTCACAAAGGACGAAATCCTACAGCTCTATATCAACCAGATTTATCTCGGGCAGCGCGCTTACGGGTTTGGTGCGGCATCACAAGTTTATTTCGGCAAGCAGCTTGACCAATTGAGCTTGGCAGAGCTGGCAATGCTTGCGGGACTGCCGAAGGCGCCTTCCAAGTACAACCCCGTAGTCAATATGACTCGCGCCAAAATCAGGCAGCGTTATGTGTTGCGGCGAATGGCAGATCTCGGGCACATAAATGCAGATGAACTTAAAAAGGCGGAGTCGCAGCTAATTGTCATATCTCGCCAGGTGCAGGAATTTTCGACCCGCGCCGACCACTTTGCAGAAATGGTCCGTCAGGCCATTTACGATGCTTACAAGGAAGAGGCGTATACACGCGGCTTCCGCGTCTACACCACATTGTCCAAGCTTCATCAAGATGCGGCCTATCGTGCATTGCGCCAAGGCGTTATGGAATACGACAAACGCCAGGGGTATCGGGGCGCTGAGGGTTATTTCAACCTACCGAAGGAAGAAGTCACTGAAGAAGCGCTGGAAGACTCGTTGCAGGAAGAACTGGAAAGCGATGATATCTACCCGGCCATCGTTCTGGAAGTCGACGCAAAGCTGGTCAAGGCGTATCGCAAGGGAGGCGAGACACTCACTATTATCGGCGACGCACTAAAATTTGCCGGTCGGATGATAGGCAACAAAGCCCCAGCAAAGACAAAGCTCAAGCGTGGAGCCCTGATTCGAGTTCAGCGTGATCCCAAGGGCAACTGGCAAATCGTACAACTTCCGCAAGTTGAATCGGCTCTGGTCTCCGTTGACACGGATAGTGGTGCAATTCGAGCACTTGTAGGAGGCTTCGATTTCTATCGCAACAAATACAACCACGTTACTCAAGCCCGCCGACAGCCTGGCTCGAGCTTCAAGCCTTTCATCTATTCAGCAGCGCTCGAGAAGGGATTTACGCCGGCAACCATTATCAATGATGCGCCTTTGACCATCGATGCCAGCGAAACCGGGTCGGTTAACTGGCAACCGCGTAACTTCGACGGCGGCTTCGACGGCCCGATCCGTATGCGCACCGCGCTAACAAAGTCAAAAAATCTGGTATCGATCCGCATACTGCAAGCTATTACACCGCAATATGCGCAGGATTACATTTCGCGATTTGGCTTTGATCCAAAGCAGCATCCGCCCTATCTGACGATGGCGCTGGGCGCGGGATCAACCACGCCACTTGAAATGGTCATGGGTTATAGCGTGTTTGCCAACGGCGGCTACAGAATGACCCCTTACTTCATCGAGCGAATTGAAGATACTGGGGGCAACGTGCTCGGTAAAGCTAACCCGGTCGTTGTCGGCAAAGGGGCGGAACGGGTTCTCGACCCTCGCAACGCTTTCATTATGACCAACATGATGCAGGACGTGATCCGGGGCGGCACAGGCGCGCGCGCGATGGCACTGGGCAGAATCGATCTCGCAGGTAAGACTGGCACCACGAACGAGCAGTTGGATGCATGGTTTGCTGGCTTTCAGCGCCATCTGGCCTCAGTCGTTTGGGTTGGATACGATATACCGCGCTCGCTTGGTGACCGGGAAACCGGTGCCGTCGTTGCGCTGCCAATCTGGATGTCCTATGTGGGCGCGGTATTGAAAGGGCAACCGGAGGAACTTCCCATTGCGCCCGAAGGCGTGGTGGCGGTGGCCGTTAACCCGGAGACCGGCTTGCGCGACAAGCATGCGGCTGCGCCAATGATAGAGTACTTTTTTCGCGAGAATGTACCCCCTGAACAAGAAGCAGTAACCGAAATTGAAGGGGGTGATACAGCGAAACCCCAGGAAGAAGTGAAAGACCAGTTGTACTGACTACGCATGGCAAAGGACAGCGGCAACAACAAGCAAATGCGAGAACGTATTGCGCATTTAGCGGCACGGCTGATGGCCGTCGATGGCATTGACGACTATGCGTTGGCAAAACGTAAGGCGGCGCGTCAGGCAGGCGCTCCAGAGACCAGAAATCTTCCCAACAATGATGAAGTCGAGGACGCGTTGCGCGCTTATCAGCAGCTCTATCAGGCGGCTGAACAACCGGCGCGTTTGCGTCATTTGCGAACGAGTGCGCGAAAAATGATGGAGTTGCTTGCCCGCTTCAATCCTTATCTGATTGGGTCGGTACTTTCTGGCCGCGCCGGTAAGTACTCCGAGATCGAGTTGCTTTTGTTCACGGATAGCATGAAAGAAGTCGAATTGTTCTTGTTGAACGGCGGTATCGCGTACCGTTGCGCAGAGCGCCGGATGCAGATCGCCGATGAACTGCGCAACGTTGCCATTTTTAGCGTGAGTACCGAGGACGCTGACTTTGATATTGCCGTCTTGGACCCGCATGACTTGCGATTGCAAATTCGCCACACCGCCGGAGGCCGTCCACTGGAACGTGTCCGAGCCGACTGGTTGGATGCGCAGCTTGCAAATCCCGATGCGCTAGACGCTTAGTTCTGTTTCAGCTTTCCTCCTTGAGCCACATAGCCGCATCGGGGGCGAAGTACGACAGAATTGCATCCGCACCCGCCCGCTTGAAGGAGAGCAACGATTCCATAACGCACTTGCGTTCATCGATCCAGCCATTCTGTCCAGCCGCCTTTAGCATGGCGTATTCCCCGCTTACCTGATACACGAACGTCGGCGCACCGAATTCCTCCTTCACCCGGCGCACAATATCGAGGTAGGGCATCCCGGGTTTTACCATCACCATGTCCGCGCCTTCCTCCAGGTCCATACCGACCTCCCACAATGCCTCGTTGGAATTGGCAGGATCGACCTGATAGGTGTATTTGTTTGCTTTCCCCAATGTCAGGGATGAACCGACAGCATCCCGAAAAGGCCCGTAGAAGCTGGATGCGAATTTGGCGGCATACGCAAGAATCCTGGTGTGGATATGCGCTGCTGCGTCCAATGCTTCACGCAAGGCCAGAATACGGCCATCCATCATGTCCGACGGGGCGACGATGTCCACCCCGGCCTCTGCATGTGAAAGCGCCTGCTTCACCAAAACCTCGATGGTCTCGTCATTGAGGACATAACCCACGGCATCGACCAGCCCGTCCTGTCCGTGGCTAGTATAAGGATCCAGCGCGATGTCGGTGATGACACCAAGTTCAGGAAACTCCTTCTTTAGCGCCCGAATTGCTCGCGGCGCCAATCCTGTCGGGTTAAATGCCTCCGTCGCATCGGCGGTCCTGAGTTCGCGGTCTACCACCGGAAACAGCGCGATGGCCGGAATACCCAGACCGACACACTGTTCCGCACGGCGCAGCAATCCGTCTATGGACGTGCGCTCCACTCCGGGCATGGAAGGAACTGCTTCAGCTCTGCTTTTGCCGTCGACTACGAACGCGGGATAAATCAGATCATCGGTGCAAAGGCGATTTTCGCGCACCAGCCGGCGGGAAAAATCGTCGTGACGACTTCTTCGCATCCTGCGCCGCGGGAATTTTCCAAGAACCTGCATACCAGTGGCCTTTATCGGAAGCGTTACCCAGGCAGGGTACTGATTTTTCGGGATAAACTGTCTGGAACTTTTTGTTGGGACGGTACTCTTATAGCGTAGACAGCAATGTCTCCCGCTTCTCCTCCCTGAGCGGGTGCCTTAATCCAATTGAGGCTTTGCTTGACCCCCCGGTTTTAGTCCCCTTTAACCGGGGGTTTTTTATTGTACTGTCTATTGATCTAGGGCGTACCAGCGGGCCAACACTGCTTCAGCCTCTTCCAGGCCAGTTCGGTCTACCGCCGAAAACAACTGAACCGATACTCCGGGAAAATCCGCAGTAAGGGTCTTAGCGGTAGCGCGCAGCGTTTCGACGGCAGGCTGCCGTCCAAGCTTGTCGGCTTTGGTAAGCAGCACGTGCGCCGGCTTCCGCGTGGCTTCATACCAAGACAATAATTGCCAGTCGACGTCCTTCATCGGATGACGGATGTCCATTACAACTATGAGACCCCGCAATTGACGACGCAGAAGCAGATAACTCGATATCAATTGCTCCCATTCGTATTTTATCTTTTGCGGAACTTTGGCGTAGCCATAGCCTGGCAGATCCACCAAATAGCGTTGAGCTCCAAGACTGAAAAAATTGATTTGCTGCGTTCGCCCCGGGGTTTTGCTTACGAACGCCAACCTATGACGCTGGGCGAGTGCATTGATGGCGCTCGATTTCCCGGCATTCGATCGGCCGGCAAATGCAACTTCCACTGTAGATGGCGGCAAACCTCCTTCATCGGAGGCCGAGGTGAAGAATTCAATATTCTCAAACAGCACTGACTGACTCATGAGTTACGATAAAATGCGCGCTTCTTTAGCACCATTGCGGCTCGCGTCATCGCGATATTGGGAGAGCATTCATGCAACGTTGTATCAACACCGTAATCGCGCTGGCATCCATCTTCATGATATCCGCTCAAGCTCACGGCGACTCGGCGAAAGCACAAAGTATTGCCAACCAGGTCTGTGCCGCTTGCCACGGATTTGACGGCAACAGTCCGCTTCCCTCGAACCCGAGTATCGCCGGGCAGCATGCGGACTATCTGCTGAAGCAGTTGAGCGAATTCAAGTCTGGGGTGCGCAATAATCCAATTATGACGCCTATAGCGGCAAGTCTTTCTGCTAACGACATGCGCGATCTGGCGGCGTACTACAATACGCTCGCACCCAAACAAATGGCCGCCAAGGATGCAGCGCTCGTAGCACAAGGACGCAAGCTTTACCGTGGCGGCAATCCCTCGAATGGACTTGCCGCGTGCGCCGGTTGTCATTCACCTAATGGAGCGGGAATTCCCGCTCAGTTTCCGCGCCTCGCCAGCCAGCATGCTGACTACGTCGCGGGCCAATTGCGGGCGTTTCGTGCTGGAGATCGCGTCAACGATCCTAACCAAATGATGCGGATGACCGCCATGAAACTCACAGACAAAGATATCTCGGCACTAGCGGAATACATTTCCGGATTGCACTAAGCAGTTCGCGATACTGATGCGCCGCGGATTTTCGTGAACGCAATCCCCGCGGCAGATACAGTGGCATCAATTTGCGCATCGCCATGCGCCTGGGAAACGAAGCCCGCTTCATAAGCAGAGGGGGCGAAGTACACTCCTTCGGCTAGGAGCGCATGAAAAAAATGATTGAAGGCTGCCTTATCGCATTGCATAACCTGCGCGTAACTCTCCGGGGGCGTCGCACGGAAGTAAACACCGAACATTCCTCCGACTGATTGGGCGGAAAATGCGATGCCCCGGTCTTGTGCAACAGCCTGCAGGCCTTCGACCAGCCTGGTAGCAGATGCTGTAAGGCGCTCAAAGAAGCCCGGGGCTTGAATCAATTCGAGCGTTTTTAAGCCAGCTGCAACTGCAATAGGATTGCCGGAAAGCGTGCCGGCCTGATAAACCGGCCCAAGCGGGGCGATGCATTGCATGATATCTCGTCTGCCTCCGAACGCGCCTACCGGAAGACCACCGCCGATAACTTTGCCGAGAGTCGTCACATCAGGCGTAATGCCGAAAAGTCCCTGCGCTCCCTGCAGCCCTACACGAAACCCGGTCATCACTTCATCGAAGATCAATATCGCTCCATAACGCGTGCATAGCTCACGCAGTGCAGCCATAAATTCAGCGGTAGGCTTTACCAGATTCATATTGCCCGCGACCGGCTCCACGATAACTGCCGCAATACTGTCACCCTTCACCTTGAAAGCCGCTTCCAGCATCATTGAATCGTTGTAGTCCAAGACCAGGGTGTGCGCCGTGATTTCCGGCGGCACCCCGGCGGAACTGGGTTGCCCGAGCGTCAAAGCGCCAGATCCAGCCCTCACCAGCAGTGAATCAGCGTGGCCGTGGTAACAGCCCTCAAACTTTACGATCGTTGACCGCCCGGTAAAACCGCGTGCCAACCGAATCGCGGTCATTGTCGCCTCAGTGCCGGAGCTGACCAGGCGAAGCTGCTGCATGGACGGAATGCAGCGCATAATGCACTCTGCCAAATTTGTTTCGGCTTCGGTCGGGGCTCCGAAACTTAGCCCGCGTGTTGCAGCTTCCTGCACTGCTCCGACCACCTGCGGATGCGCGTGACCAAGGACCAACGGCCCCCATGATCCAACATAGTCAATGTAACGCTTGCCGTCGGCATCCCAGACGTAGGGTCCGTCACCGCGGGTTACAAAAACCGGGGTGCCGCCGACGGAGCGAAACGCTCGGACCGGCGAATTCACGCCTCCGGGAATCACGCGCTGCGCATTCTCGAAAAGAATTTCGTTTCTGGATTTCACAAATTTTGTTTACTGATCAAATCTGGTTGAAACAGACGTGCAAATCGTCGGGCTTGTGCCTCTATGTCCGGGGCATCAAACAAAGCCGCTAGCACCGCAACAGCATCCGCCCCCGCGGAAATCAGTGTCTCAGCATTGTCCTGATTTATTCCGCCGATCGCGACCACCGGAACGTTCAATTCGGAAGCCGCAATTTTTAGAAGTTCCAAATTCGCTCGCACAGCCATAGGCTTGGTCATGGAAGGATAGAAACTTCCAAACGCCACATAGTCCGCACCAAGTGATACTGCGTTACGGGCACGGGTCATATCGTTGTAGCAGGATACGCCAATCAGCGTGCCTCGCCCCAAAGCGGCGCGAGCCATGGGTACGTCCGCATCATTTAGGCCGATGTGGATACCATCGGCATGAACTGCACGCGCAAGCGCTATGCTGTCATTAATTATGAATAATGCATTATGCGAACGACAGCAATCCGCAATCACTTCAGCTTGCGCCCGGCGAAGCGATTCCGGGATGTACTTGGCGCGATACTGCACCACCTGCGCTCCACCACGCAGCGCGGCGTTCACTTTCTCAAACAAGTTGCTCGAGTCGGTCACCTCGGGCGTTATCGCGTACAGGCCGCTAACTGGCTTGTTCATCCTCCGGCTCTTCCTCGCGTGCCCAGAACAGTCGATCAGGAACCAGTTGTCCCATGCCGGTTCTGTAGGCGTGCTTCAATGTCTGCCAGGTATATTCCTGTGCATCGCGGACAGCCTCCGGAACGGCAAGTCCGTTTGCTATCGTCGCCGCGATTGCTGATGCAAGTGTGCATCCGGATCCATGAAATGTGCCCGCAAGACGTTGCCACGAGTCTGTCCGCACGATGCCATGCTGCTCGTAGAGAGTATTAACCACTTGCGGAGTATTTTCGTGCGTTCCAGTGATCAACACATATTCACAGCCGAGACTAAGGATACGGTTGGCACATTCCCCCAAGTCTGCATCGTCTTCATCATCCGTGTCGTCTTCCTGCATTAGCCGGCGAACTTCCAGGCTATTGGGCGTGATTAACGTGGTTTGCGGAATCAGTAGCTCCCGCATGGCCAAGATGAGTTCTGCCGAGGCCAGTTCATCTCCTCTGCCAGATGCCAGAACCGGGTCGAGTACAAGCGGAATATCGGGGTAATCGGACACGATCTCTGCAATAGCAGTGACCGTATCAACGCTGCCGAGCAGGCCTATCTTAAATACTGCGACGGGCACATCTTCCAGCACGCATCGCGCTTGATCAGCGACCCACTCTGCATCTATCGGAAGCACATCCTCGACGCCCATGGTGTCCTGGATGGTTATTGCGGTGACTACCGACAGAGGATGGCATCCCATACTCGACAGGGTAAGTATATCGGCCTGCATGCCAGCTCCGCCGCTGGGATCTGTACCCGAAAATACCAGAACAATGGGAGGCGATGCGGGCACGACGTTGGGCGAGGACAACTTTCGAATTAAAATAGAAGTTTAACTGAAAGCTTTGACAGCCATGGCCGTAACCGAGGAGCAAACCTACAAGACTTATATGTGCCTAATTTGCGGATTTATCTATGACGAAGCCGAAGGTCTTCCGGAGGAAGGCCTTGCTGCAGGTACCCGCTGGGAAGATGTTCCGATCAATTGGGTCTGTCCGGAATGCGGTGCGCGCAAGGAAGACTTCGAACTAATCGAAATCTAACCACCTCGAGGGACGCATATGCGGATACTCCATACCATGCTGCGGGTCGGCGACCTGAAGCGATCGATTGATTTCTACACCAACGTGTTGGGGATGCATGTTCTGCGGCAGAAGGATTACCCGGACGGTAGATTCACGCTCGCCTTTGTTGGATATGGGTCGGAAGACAAAGACTCTGTGATTGAACTGACACATAACTGGGATACCCCGATATACGATTTGGGAAACGGCTATGGGCACATTGCGCTGGAAGTCAGCGATGCGGCCAAGGCCTGCGACGACGTCAGGAAGCGCGGCGGCAAAGTCACGCGTGAAGCAGGACCGATGAAACACGGCACTACCGTTATCGCATTCGTGGAAGATCCAGACGGCTACAAGATCGAATTCATACAAAAGAAATTTTAGGCAACGGCGCGGTTCAACCTTCCGCTAGCAGGTTCGCGATGCGCACGAAATCCTGAACTGCCAAGGATTCTCCCCTGGCCGCCGGATCAATTTGCAATTTGATGAAATCCGATGCGGCCAATATGTCTCTTAACGTATTGCGCAGCGTCTTGCGGCGTTGACCGAATGCCCGCATCACGACGTCGGCGAATAGTCTTTCATCGCGTGCCATATGCGGCAAGACCGGGTGCGGAATCATGCGCACCACAGAGGACCACACTCTCGGAGCGGGGCGGAAGGCATTTGGGGGCACATCGAACAAAGGGTCAATCTGCCAGCGATATTGCAGCATGACGGACAAGCGTCCATAGGCCGAAGAACCGGCTTGCGCACTCATCCGCTGCACCACCTCACGTTGCAGCATAAAGTGCACGTCGTGCACGCGGGCGGCGTTGTCAGTGATATGGAAAAGTAGCGGCGTTGAGACGTTGTAAGGCAAGTTGCCTACCACGCGCAGCTCGCTGCCAAATTTGGCAAAATCAAACTCTAGTGCATCAACATCGTGAACGGTCAGGCGATCCTTCGGATAACGGCCTCGCAGCTGTTGCACAAGATCGCGATCGATTTCGATGACGTCCAAGTGGCTAACGCGCTGCAACAGCGGCGCAGTCAACGCGCCCATGCCCGGGCCGATTTCGACCAGTCGCTGGTCTGACTCCGGGCTGATCGCCGCCACCATCTGCTCCACTACCGCCCGATCTTCCAGGAAATGCTGCCCAAAACGCTTACGTGGCCTGTGCATCCTCAGAATGCGCCCCGATGTGAGAGCAGCCAGTAAGAGCGTTCTGCTCTCCCGTGCATGCGGGTGCAGAGTGCCCGGTTTCCCTCAGCGATCTTCCAGGCGCAGTTCGACGTAAGCACGATCCCGTTGCTGGCGTACCCATTCCTGGTAAGCCTCATCTGCCTTACGCGTACGAATTGATTGCCTTGCCAGTAGCCGCTGCCGTTCTTTCGACATGTCCTCGCTGCGCCGCTCGATAACTTGAATCAGGTGCCAACCGAACGGAGTCTGTACCGGATCACTCACTTCGCCGGGCTGCAATGCATTCATAGCGCGCTCGAATTCCGGCACCGCGTCTCCAGGCGATAGCCATCCCAGATCTCCCCCGCGAGAAGCGCTAGCGTCCTCTGATTGCAAGCGCGCGAGTTCTGCGAAACTGGTGTCGTTTTCAATTCGCTCCTTCAGATTGTTCAGGCGCTGTTTCGCTTCGGCCTCGGACACCACTTCGTTAAGTCGGATCAGAATGTGACGTGCATGCGTCTGCTGAATTATTACCGGGGATTCATTGCCACGCTTGTCTACCAGCTTAAGTAGATGAAAACCATTTGCGCTGCGCAGTACCGGGCTGACATCGCCGACTTTCATGGTTTTGACTGATTCGACAAAAATTTGAGGCAACCGCGATGCGGTGCGCCATCCCAGAAGACCTCCGTCAAGCGCATTCTGCGCATCAGACACCCCCGCAGACACTTGGCGGAAATCGGCCCCGCCCTTGATTTGCTCAAGCGCCTTTTCGGCGACGGTCCGCTTTGCCTTGATCTGTTCGGGGCTCGCCTGCTCAGGCACCATGATTAGAATATGAGCCAAGCTATATTCTTCATCCTTGCCGGTCTGACTTTGCTCGTTCTTCAAATAATTGTCGATTTCGGCGTCCGTGATCAGAATCTTGCTATCTACCTCTCGCTCCTTCAGTCGCGCAATCAGAATCTCATTGCGTAATTCCTCGCGGAATCGATTGAAGTCGATGCCCTGGGATTCCATCGTTTTGCGAAATTGTTCCGGCGACGTTTTATTCTCTTGTGCGATACGCTCGATGGCGCGTTGTAACTGGGTATCGTCAATGCGCAACCCGGTCTCCTTGGCACTTTGTGCCAACACCTTTGAGGTCACCAACCGGTCTAGTAACTGACGCTCCAGAACTTCGCGCCCCGGCAACGGCGTGCCCTGGCGCCGAAGCTGCTGTAGCGCCACCTTCACCTGCTCGTCGAGATCCAGCCGGGTAATGACCTCACTATTGACAACCGCGACGACCCGGTCCAATGCAATTGCATCCTCTTTTTTGGATGCCTCCTGCGCTGCGCTTGCTGGAACAGCGATACACGCAATCAATACAGCGGTGTAAATTTTTTTCTTCATTTGCTCGGCAACTCTATTCATTCAGTTTTTAAACCCCATGGACCGACAACGTCGGTAGGGGTTCACAAAGTCAAAAGGTCGGGAAGGGATTGAAACCCAAAGTACGCTGATCGGTGGTTTTCTGATAGCCGGTGATGTTTTGACGCAGTACTTCGAGGGGACTAGAACCGATCTGGGAGACCCCCCTCAGCTCGAGCTGGAAGAAGATCGCATTAACGTATTCTTGAGTCGCGCTGACGAATCGATGCATGACAGCACGTACAGCCCAGCACCCGGCATTGTACTCGAGCCCCAGCAGCCCCTCGAGAAGGCTCCTGTCCTGCAAATCATAGTTGTAGCGCACCAACCCGGTCCAGCGCCCGCCGATCGGCCATTCTGTCGAAATATCGGCTTGCTCCAACGAGCCTCGGGTGTAGCGATAACCCAGGTTCAGCGTTTTGCCAAAATCTGGCCGGTATCGCAGCACCAGATTGCTGCGTTGTGTCTCATTGGAGACCGTGCTGTACTGTGTATCAATATCGGCGAACCAGTATTTTGTTATTTTGCCGCTGATTGCCGCCAGCAGATCGGTTCGCGATGCGTTACGAACACCGGGCGGCAGGGAAACTTGCTGTGGTTGGAAGTAATAGCGTTGGCCCAGCATGAAACGCACTTGCTCATCGCCCGAATCCGGATCGATCAGCCGGCTGGTGACTGCGCCCGTTAGCTGATTTGCGTCATTGATGCGATCACCGCCGGTGAACTGGTTTTCGGTGAATATTTGCGTGAAATTGAGATCGGCTTGTGCGGTATCGAAGATCGGCAGCTGATCCTGTGGACGAAAAGGGATGTAGACATAGTACAGGCGGGGCTCCAGAGTCTGCAGAAACGCTCGATTCCATAACGATGTGTCCCGTTCAAAAGTCAGCCCGCTATCAACGCTGTAGATTGGCAGATTCCTGGAAGCGTCTGGCGTGGTCGCATCCTGAAATGCATAAGTCGTCGTATGAAAGCCAGCTTTCGGTGTGATATAAAAAAATGGTGTCTGGATTGGCGCGCTCACGGACGGATACAATATTTCGCGCGTCGCATTGAGCAACGTTGGATGACTGAAATGAACATATTCTCCCTGCAACGCCAGGTCCAGGCGCACATCAGTTGAACGGTTCATGTTCAGCGTAATTTGCGGCACCCTTGCGTAAGGCGGCACAAGGGGAGCAAGAGGGTCCTGCAAAGTCTGGTAACGCTGGACGCGCGTATTAATGTTCCACCACCCGCCGTCGTAGAACAGATCACCTTCCCGGTTAAGGTTGGTTTGCGAGGTGGCAGCGATCTTGTCGCTCAAATCGGTGAAATAGGTATCGTCGGAAACGCCCTGTAAATCCACCGCACCGGAAAAGCCGTTGCCGAAATTCTGCTGGTGCTGCCATAAATAGGCGTAACGGGTCTCGCCCTTCTGACGATCGTCGGGCAAGTACTCCGCGCGTACTTCACCTCTAAGGGTCGGTTCCAGATAACGGAAATCGCCATTCAGTAATACGCCGCGCTTGGAAAGAATACGCGGTGAAATAGTGGCATCCTGATTCGGGGCGATGTTCCAGTAAAACGGCTGCGTATACTCCAATCCACTTCTTCCGGTGCTCCCTATGGTTGGAGGCAAAAGTCCGGTTTTGCGGCGACCGCTCAATGAAAAATCGAGGTAAGGCGAATACAGGATCGGGACGCCTTTGAATATAACCGTTGCGTTACGTGCAACGCCAATATCGCTGATTCTATCCAACTCGAGGCGGTCGATACGCATCAGCCATTCATCATCGCCTACGTCGCAGGTGGTATAGGTCGCTTTGTCTATGCGGGTCAAATTAGGGTTCTCAGCAACCAGCCGCTCTGCCTTGCCGCGCGCGCCGTAACGCGTCAATTGGTACGTTGGTTTGTCGATATTGCCGCTCTCGAAGTTCAGGTCGTAGAACAGTTGTTCGCCAGTAACGATGTCGCCTTCTTTTTCGAAGCGCACGTGCCCGGTCGCGGTAACCTGCTCGTCTGGAATATTCAAATGTACTTGATCGGAGAATACCGCGGTACCGCGCTTGCGCAGGCGCACGCTTCCGCTCGCGTCAATTTCCTGTTCTTGGTTGCCCTCAATCTTTTCTGCCTCGATGAACAAGGCGGATGGTTGATCGCGTCCAATGGAATACGGAATGAGTTCAGTCTGCATGCGCAGTTTCAATCCGGATTCTTCAGCGTGCACGCCCGAAGCGATATACAAGATCAACGACAGTACAGCAAATGTGATGCGTGAATGATGCATGCGACTCGTTGATCCAGACCAGGTGCTAAAATCTCATAAATTTTCCTTCAAGGCAACGCAGCATCTTGGATCGTCACGCGCTCGTTCAGGACTGGTTGAGCCGTCAGCTTGAGGGACAGACCTTTAATCTGACCCCGGCTTCGTCCGATGCCAGCTTCAGGCGCTACTTCCGGGTCGCCTTGCCTGACGCCACGTTCATCGTCATGGATGCGCCGCCCGAGCGGGAAGATTGTCGTCCCTTCGTTTACGTGGCAAAACTCATGGCCGCTGCTGGTTTGCATGTGCCGGCCGTGCTGGCGCAGGATCTTGAGCTGGGGTTTTTATTATTGTCGGACCTGGGATCCACGACTTATCTCGCTGCGCTTGGCGAGGGCAATGCCGATGAGTTGTATCGCGAAGCAACGGATGCGTTGATCTTGTGGCAACGCGCTAGCGCCGCAGGCATGCTGCCAGCTTATGACAAAGCCTTGTTACAGCGTGAACTCGATTTATTTCCTGAATGGTATCTGCGCCGCCACCTTGGTCTGGAACTCGATGCCCAGCAACAGCACACGCTTGCGGCCGTTTTCCAGCTCATCATCGCAAATAACTTGAGCCAGCCAAAGACATATGTTCATCGCGATTACATGCCACGCAATTTGATGCTGACCACACCAAATCCAGGTGTGCTGGATTTCCAGGATGCCGTTTACGGGCCGATCACTTATGACGTAGCTTCCCTGTTCAAGGACGCCTTCATCAGCTGGGAAGAAAAGCGCGTGCTGGACTGGACCATCCGCTACTGGGAACGAGCGCGCGCGGCCGGGCTACCGGTCGCAAACGATTTCGGCGATTTCTACCGGGATTGCGAATGGATGGGATTGCAGCGGCATCTGAAGGTACTCGGCATCTTCGCGCGCATCTTCCACCGCGATGGCAAGCCAGCTTATGTAAAAGATACACCTCGCTTCATCGGCTATGTCCGCTCAGTGTGCGAGCGCTACGCATCATTGTCCCCTTTACTGCGCCTGCTCGATCAAATAGCCGAGCACGAGCTCATATCCGGCCAGAATCGCTGAACGTGCTACGGGACGGCTCTTTGACCGCTATGATCCTTGCCGCCGGCCGCGGCGAGCGCATGAGGCCGCTCACCGATCGCATACCCAAATGTTTATTGAAGGTCGGCGGCAAGCCACTGATCTTCCGGCACCTTGAAAAGCTTGCGAACGCGGGCTTCGGCACGGTGGTAATCAATCATGCACATTTGGGTGCCCAAGTGGAGGCCGCTGTGGGTGATGGCAGCAAATGGAATCTGAAGATCCGTTTTTCCCCCGAACTCGAGGCGCTGGAGACTGCCGGCGGTATACGCCACGCGCTGTCGCTGCTTCATGAACCGGCATTTGCCGTCGTCAATGCCGACGTTTATAGCACCTACGATTATGCCAATTTGATTCTTGCAATCCGGCGCATGCATTCAGCCATTCTCGCTCACCTGGTGCTGGTGGCCAACCCACCACATCATCTTGATGGCGATTTTTCGCTTGCAGCCGATAGGGTGCTTGCCGATGGGAAAGAAAGGCTCACGTTCAGCGGCATGGGCGTCTACCGCGCGGCATTGTTCGATGAACTTATGCCTGGAAGCAAGTATCCCCTGGCACCGCTGCTGCTCAAGCATATGGCCGGGGGCAAAATCAGCGGCGAGTACTTCGGCGGCGAGTGGGACGATGTAGGTTCTCCCCAGCGCCTTGCCGAACTCGAGACAAGATTTGCGCGCAACCAGGAGCACTAAAGTCGGACAAGGTACCAGGCCGTATAATTCAGCATATTGTAAATTCGTATTTTTTATCCCATGGTTAATCCAGCGGTTTATGGGCGGCGCCGCGCCCAACTGGCAACGCTCATGCATGATGGCGTAGCGCTGGTGCGCACTGCTGCCGAGCGGTCGCGCAATCGAGATTCGACTTTTCCGTTTCGCTTCGACAGTTACTTCCATTACCTCACCGGTTTTCCAGAGCCTGAAGCAGTGCTGGTGCTATTGGCAGGAAATTCGCCGAAGAGCATTTTGTTCTGTCGGGAAAAAGACATGGAACGCGAAATATGGGACGGGTTTCGTTTTGGCCCAGACCAGGCGCGCGCAACGTTTGGATTTGACGAGGCACACCCGATTACCGAGCTTGACCAGTTATTGCCCCAACTTCTCGCCAATCAAAGCACCGTATTTTGCGATGTCGGTACGGATTCGAGCTGGGATATGCAAGTGATCGGGTGGATCAACAAGGTGCGCGCTCAAGTTCGGTCCGGAGTAAGCGCACCAAGCGAGATCCGCGACATCCGCCGCTTTTTGGACGATATGCGGCTTATCAAGGATGAGCACGAACTCAACATCATGAGGCGCGCCGCCAACATTTCGTCACAAGCGCACAGTCGCGCGATGCGTGCCACGCACGCCGGTTTGCGTGAGTATGAGCTGGAGGCGGAATTAATCCACGAATTTCGGCGCCAGGGTGCGCAAGCTCCGGCCTACACTCCAATAGTGGCCGGCGGAGCAAATGCTTGCATCCTGCATTATGTGCAGAACGATGCCTTGCTCAAGAATGGAGAACTCGTGCTGATCGACGCTGGCTGTGAAGTTGACGGCTATGCTTCGGATATCACGCGTACGTTTCCGGTAAGCGGGAAATTTTCGGGACCACAACGCGCTATCTATCAATTGGTGCTTGCGGCGCAAGCGGCGGCAATCGCCCAGGTGAAGCCTGGAAGCGAGTGGGAAGCGCCGCACGATGCAGCGGTCAAGGTTCTGGCGCAGGGCCTGGTCGACCTTGGGTTATGTAAAGGCACGAGAGACAGCGTGATTGAATCGGGCGATTACCGGCGCTTCTATATGCATCGTACCGGGCACTGGCTGGGTATGGATGTACACGATGCGGGAGACTACAAACGCAACGGCGTATGGCTCAAACTTCAGCCGGGCATGGTGCTGACGGTTGAGCCCGGCTGCTATGTGCGGCCGGCAGAAAATGTTCCGGAGGAGTTTTGGAACATAGGCGTGCGTATCGAGGATGACGCACTGGTGACGGCATCCGGTAGTGAGATTATCTCTGCGGCCGCGCCAAAGACTGTCGAGCAGATAGAAAGCT
This sequence comes from Burkholderiales bacterium, assembly GCA_045810225.1. GTDB lineage: Bacteria > Pseudomonadota > Gammaproteobacteria > Burkholderiales > JACQAP01 > JACQAP01. Next base: position 2,686 of record JBJMWI010000077.1, on the reverse strand, counting down.
TGATGAAGCATTGAACATGCAACATGAAGGTGTGGAACGCGCGGACGGCACAGGCGACCCCGTTACATTGCCTGCAGCTGATCACGACATCGTAATCGTCGGAGGTGGACCGATCGGCGCAGCTGTCGCTATCGGACTGCAGGCGAGCGGATTCGATGTACTCGTGCTCGAAGCGAGACCGGATACGCATAACCTTCCTGACACGCGCACGTTAGCCATCTCCTATGGCAGTCGCCTGATCCTCGAGCGCCTCGGCCTGTGGCCGCAAATAGAACCGGCTACCCCTATTCGATCAATTCACGTGTCCCAGCGCGGGGGGTTCGGCCGCACCTTGCTCCAGGCACAGGAAATGGAGTTGCCTGCATTGGGTTACGTGATTCGCTATTCCTTACTGCAACGGGCGTTCGACCGCGCATTGAGTTCGCTGGGATCGACCATAATGACCGGTGCACAGGCTGTCAGCATGGATTTGACAGACAATGCAATTGAGATCGGCTTTACAACTGCGCAAAGCCGGGATTCGGTGTGCGCCAGGTTAGCGATCATTGCTGACGGCGGAGCCGGTTTGGGACTGCACTTCGGAGAAACAGCGAACGTTCGGGAATACGGGCAAGACGCTGTGGTCGGGCTGGTCGAGACTTCGCAACCGCATGCATACCGAGCTTATGAACGTTTCACGCCAGATGGGCCGATCGCCTTACTTCCGTTCCAGAACGGCTACGCTCTGGTGTGGACCGCGCCACCGGCAACAGCGGAGGCCTTGATGTCCTTGCCGCAGACAACATTTCTCCATAGATTGCAATCGCATTTCGGCGATCGCGCCGGCCGTTTCATTTCCGTTACCGCACGTGCCCGGTTTCCGCTGGCGTTGCGTTACGCGGCCGACCCTGTCCTGCCGCGTGCCGTGATGCTGGGCAATGCGGCACAGTCGTTGCACCCGATTGCAGGCCAGGGCTTTAACCTCGGTTTGCGGGACGCCTGGGAATTAAGTGAAATGCTAATGCTCCACGGCAAGGCTGATCCCGGATCGAGCGCCTGCTTGTCGCGCTATCGCGCCATGCGCAGGCCGGACCGCTTGCGGAGTATTGGGCTAACTCATTCGCTGGTTAAGATTTTCTCCAACGATGTTGCACCGCTAAAAGCAGTACGCGGTGCAGCGCTGTCGCTGTTCGATTTGGTGCCCTCCGGCAAACGCGCGTTCATGCAGCGCATGATATTCGGCGCTTCGCGTTAACAGCGGCAAAGCCCGGCTTCCATCGCGCATTCTTTGCGCTAGAATGGCGGTCCAAAATTTTTTCCCCTGGCGCCGAAATGCAGATCGGTCCGCACGCCCTCAGGAACAATCTGATTGTCGCGCCCATGGCCGGAGTAACCGACCGGCCATTTCGCCAGCTATGCAAAGCGATGGGCGCCGGCATGGCGGTGTCGGAAATGATTTCTTCCAATGCGCAACTGCGCGATACCGTCAAGTCCCAGCGCCGCGCCAATCATGAAGGCGAAGTCGACCCGATTTCGGTTCAAATTGCCGGAGCTGATCCCGCCGCGATGGCAGAAGCCGCCCGTTACAACGCAGACCGCGGCGCGCAGATTATCGACATCAACATGGGATGCCCTGCCAAAAAGGTTTGCAATGTCGCGGCCGGGTCTGCGTTACTGCAAAACGAGCCGCTGGTCGCCAGAATCCTCGATGCCGTCGTGGCAGCCATCAACATTCCAGTGACACTGAAGATCCGCACCGGTTGGAATCCGGACAACCGGAATGCCGTCCGAGTTGCGCAAATTGCGCAGTCAGCGGGCGTGACGGCATTGTCGGTCCATGGGCGCACTCGCGCTTGTGCATTTAATGGTGAGGCCGAATACGAAACAATCGCGGAGGTCAAATCGCGCGTCGCTATCCCGGTTATTGCGAACGGCGACATCGATTCTCCCGAAAAGGCGCGTCAAGTACTGGACCTGACTGGTGCCGATGCGCTGATGATCGGCCGTGCAGCGCAGGGGCGCCCATGGATTTTCCGCGAAATTCAACACTACTTGACTAGCGGGAACCATTTACCAGCGCCTCGAATCGTCGAGATTAGAAAAGTATTACTTGATCATCTGCGTGCGCTCTACGAACTCTACGGTGAACAAAGTGGCGTGCGCGTGGCGCGCAAGCACATCGGCTGGTATGTCAAGGGACTCGCTGGCGCATCGCTTTTTCGCCACAACATGAACAGACTGGAAACGACGCATCAGCAACTCGATGCTGTAGGAGCCTACCTTGACGGGCTCGCAATCCATGGGGACCGCCTGACTTATTCGGAAGCGGAGGATCTCGCAGCATGATCAATGACAATGAAATCGCACGCTGCGTGCGCCGTGCCATGGATGGGTACTTCAAGGATCTGGAAGGCGAACGACCTTGCGCGGTTTACGACATGGTCATGAATTCGGTCGAAAAGCCGCTGCTCGAAATCGTGCTCCACCGCGTATCGGGCAACCAGACCCAAGCAGCGCAGCTGCTTGGCATGAATCGCAACACCTTGCGCAAGAAGATGAAATATTACGGCATCAAGTAACCTTATAGCTGTCCGAGCCAAGCCGCCCGTGCATCAACGACGGGCGGTTGATTTTTGGATTCCGTAAATGAACAAGCGAAAAGCGTTGGTCAGTTTGTCCGATAAGAGCGGGGCGGTAGATTTCGCGC
>JBJMWI010000076.1:0-25942 GCA_045810225.1 Burkholderiales bacterium | reverse complement strand
AGGATTTCGTACTAAACAAATGTTGGTGGCCCCCGTAGTTTATAGTGCGGCTGGCGAATTAGTGGGGGTGATTCAAGTCATCAATTCCAAAAGCGGCCATGCTTTCTCAACGATTGCGGAAGAAGGGGCTACCCACCTTGGCGAGACTCTTGAAATCGCGCTGCGTCAGCGCAGCCGACCCGCTGCGATGTTGCGTGGTAAATACGATTACCTTGTCACCAATGCGGTGCTTTCAGCAGAGGAAATGGAACTCGCCACGCGCTCCGCGCGACGAAAAAACCTCGATATCGAAGACGTGCTGATAGACGAGTTCCAAGTCAAATCCCCCGCGATTGGCGAGGCGCTTGCACACTTCTTCAAAGTCTCCTACGAGCCGTTCAAGCAAGACCGCGTCAAACCACTCGATCTACTCAAGAACCTCAAGCGTGACTACGTCGAAAGCAGCCTTTGGTTGCCTATAGAGGACGTCAAAGAGGGATTGCTGGTGCTAACGACAGATCCTGAAAAGGTGCGTGCGTCCAAGGTCGTCAGCAATATTTTTCCCAAGCATAAGATCGTCTATAAGGTTTGTACTCACCGCGAATTCGCCTCCACTCTTGATCAGTTCTTTGGCGCGGATTCCGCCGGTGCATCCTCGATTGGCGAATTACTTTCGACAATGGACGGAGAAGCAGACGAAGAAGGGGGCTCTTCCACAGATGACGCTTCTCTCGCCCAAGACAACGAACTTGTAAAACTGGTCAACAAGATAATCGTAGACGCGTACCACCAGGGCGCCTCTGATATTCACATCGAGCCTTATCCAGGCAAGGGAAAAACCGAAGTGCGCTTCCGTAAAGACGGAACTTTGCACAACTACATTTCGGTGCCTGCCAGTTACCGCAATGCAATTGCAGCGCGCCTGAAGGTTATGTGTGATCTGGACATTTCCGAAAAGAGAAAGCCGCAAGACGGCAAGATCAAATTCCGAAAATTCGGGCCACTCGACATCGAATTGCGCGTTGCAACCATACCTTCGGCTGGCGGCGTCGAAGATATCGTAATGCGGATTCTGGCCGCTGGAGAACCCATTCCTATCGACAAGCTTGGACTGTCCCAGCGCAATGTGGGGCTTCTGAAGGAAACGGTGAGTAAGCCATATGGATTGTTCTTCGTTTGCGGACCTACCGGATCAGGTAAGACCACTACCTTGCATTCCGTGCTTGGTTATCTAAATACGCCAGAGACAAAGATATGGACTGCTGAAGATCCCGTTGAAATAACGCAAAAGGGGTTACGCCAAGTTCAAATGAATCCGAAGGCAGGACTCACTTTCGCAGTGGCTATGAAAGCGTTTCTGCGAGCAGATCCGGATATCATCATGGTTGGCGAAATGCGCGATAAGGAGACCACCGCCACGGGTATTGAGGCATCACTAACAGGCCACCTCGTGTTCGCTACCTTGCATACCAACAGTGCCCCGGAGTCGATCATTCGACTGCTTGATATGGGCATGGACCCGTTCAATTTCGCGGACGCATTGCTGGGAGTTCTGGCACAACGCCTTGCCAAGCGATTGTGTTCCAAATGCAAGACACCCCACGTTGCGAATCAAGAGGAACTGAAAGCAATCCTTGAAGAGTACAGCATGGAGTTACGCAATACGGAAAACTGGAAGCGCGATCCAAAAGCCGCTTATGAGGCAGTGTACCGAGAATGGGTAAAGATGTTTGGGGATGACAAAGGACACTTCACGTTATTTACTCCGGTTGGCTGTGACGCCTGTGGGGGCACGGGATATAAGGGACGTGTTGGTTTGCATGAGCTTCTTGTGGGAACCGATACAGTAAAGAAACACATTCAGGAGCACGCGCGAGTGGTTGAAATCGTGGCCACTGCGCTTGCGGAAGGTATGCGGACGTTGAAACAGGATGGTATTGAAAAAGTGCTGCAAGGCGTAACGGATATGCCCCAAGTCAGGGCCGTTTGCATAAAGTAATGCACGACGCTGCAGGAAGTCAGCCGTTCGGATCGCGTGATGTAACGAGCAGGCCAACTTCTGATGAGCTCTTCCGCAGAATGGATGAGCTCAACCAGATCGGCATATCTTTGTCGAAAGTAAAAGACACAAATTGCCTGCTTGAGGCGATCTTGGTCGCCGCAAAAAAAATAACAAATGCCGATGGCGGCACCCTGTACCGTGTCGACATCGATAAAAAACTGGTCCACTTCGAAATTGTGCGGACTGACTCCCTGGATATCGCGATGGGTGGAACCACCGGGGTAGAGGTGCCGTTCTACCCGGTTCGCTTGTTCGACGATGACGGACAGCCAAATAATTCCATGGTCGTTGCTTATTCAGTGTTGCAAGACGAGACCGTAAATATTACGGATGCGTACGTTGCCAAGGGATTTGACTTCACTGGAACCAAAAACTTCGATGGTAAAACCGGGTACCGCTCAAAATCTTTTTTGACCGTGCCGATGAAGAATCATGAGGACGAAATAATAGGCGTCCTGCAATTGATCAATGCCAAGGACCGCCATACCGGGGAAACAGTTTCATTTTCGGAAGCCGATCGGCGACTCGCAGAATCGCTGGCGTCCCAAGCCGCTGTGGCGCTAACGAACCGGCAGCTCATAAATCAGCTGGAAGGACTGTTCGAGTCGTTCATTAATCTAATTAATGCAGCAATCGACGACAAATCCCCTTATACGGGAGGTCATTGTCAGCGTGTTCCCATGCTGACAATGATGCTGGCGGAAGCGGCCGATGAAGTGGACCACGGCCCACTCGCCAATTTCAAAATGAGTGACAAGGATCGCTACGCGCTTAAAATCGCAGGGCTTCTACATGATTGCGGCAAGATTACAACGCCTGTTCATGTGGTGGATAAGGAGACCAAGCTCCAAACAATTTTTGACCGCATTGCGCTGATCGATACCCGCTTTGAGATACTCAAGCGCGATGCTGATATCGCGCGCTTCAAGGCAAGGCTTGACGTTCCGGATAATTTGGGCGGGGAATGGGAAAAAGCCGATCGTGCTCTGAAAGCGCAGCTGCGTGAGATCGATGAGGACCGGCAATTCCTGCGCTTTTGTAACTTCGGCAGCGAAGCGATGCGCGAAGAAGATCAGGCGCGCGTGCGAGCAATTAGCAAAAAATACAGATGGCGTGATATTGAAGGCCGTGAAGCGGACTTATTGTCCGCCGATGAAGTACACAATCTCACGATCCCATCCGGAACGCTGACCCAAGACGAACGCCAGATAATCAACCACCACATTGAAGTCACCATCAAGATGCTCGAATCATTGCCCTGGCCCAGATACCTGAAAAACGTTGCGGAATATGCCGGTGCTCATCATGAACGCATGGATGGCAAGGGTTATCCACGCGGACTTACGCGCGATCGAATGTCCGTGCCGGCCCGGGCAATGGGGATCGCGGATATATTTGAAGCGCTCACTGCTAGGGACCGGCCCTACAAGAAGGGCAAGACGCTCACCGAATCCTTGCACATACTCGGGACTTTCAAAGTTAACGGACATATCGATCCCGACTTGTTCGATATATTCGTCAGCAAAAAAGTGTATTTGCGATACGCCGAACAATTTCTCGACCCGGATCAGATCGATGAAGTGGATGAGGCGGCGCTTCCTGGCTATCCGCAGCTGTGACGAAGATCGTCAGATATTGCCGGTCGAACTGCCATGTGTCGCCTGCGATGACTTCCTTGTCCATTGGCGACGAATTTCGTAAGAGACGGATCTCGCCAGACCTTAGAAACAGGGCCGTGCTCCATAGCTTTATACCGTTGTTAATTAATGTAGTTGCAGGAATATCTAGCTTTACTGCCGCTCTCGTGCCCAATGTATTGAAGCCTGGCACAGGCTTTGCGGAGTAGAACCCGAACACCTGAATCCTAGAGTGTTTTGTTCATCAACCATTAAGGAGTTATCCATGAAGGCCGTACAAAAGGGTTTTACCCTTATCGAACTGATGATCGTAGTTGCGATCATCGGTATCCTGGCAGCAGTGGCGTTGCCGGCATACCAGGACTACACCGCGCGCGCCAAGATGTCAGAAGCTATTCTTGCCGCGTCGGCCTGCCGTACCAGCATCACGGAAACCGTGCAGTCTGCCACCACCCTGCCTGTTGCTGGACTATGGGGTTGCGAATCAACCACAGCCACGACTCGAGTCTCCAAGTATGTGACGTCGATCAAGACGAGCTCTGCGGGCGAGATTCAAGTGAAAGTGACCGGTATCAGCACTAACGTCGATGGCGCCGCAATCATTCTGCAGCCTTCCAGCGCTCCCACTACTGCAGTTGCGCCCACTGTTGGAGCCGCGGTGTCCAGCTGGAGGTGCGGCCCTGATCCCGCGAACTCGCTGGTGATTGGCAAGTTTTTGCCGGGTTCTTGCCGCGACGCAATCGCACCATATGCTACCGATTATGCTTCCAGCACCTGATACATTCTAATTGCCGGACTTTTTCGCAATACCGGCTAAATCAAGAAGGCGCCTTTAAGGCGCCTTCTTTTTTACGATGAACAAACCAAAGAACCTCGCCCTCAAGCTTGACGGCAACGAACCCTTTTCGCTGTTGTTGGCCGCCATCTGCATCTATCTGACTCTTGCGCCGGTTTGGAGACCAGGTATCGCGCCAAGGTCTTATGACGATGCCCGATACCTCGAGCTTGGCATGCTCTTGTTTGTCATGCTGTGGTCATGTTCTGCAGGCGTTGCCAATGGCATTTCGGGTGCCTGGCTTTCCCTTGGCGCGAAGACCCGGATGTTGATCGTAATCCTTTTGGCCGGTGGGACGCTGAGCGCGTTGGTCTCCAAAGCGCCTAATTTAGGATTATTAGAAGTAGCCCTGACTGCCCAGCTGATAATGCTGTTCGGTGTCATTGCTTGCGTAGTGCGGGAGGGAAAAGCACCGATAGAGGCGGCGCTTGCCATATCTATTTTCGCGGGTGCTGGACTATGTACCCTTCAATTTTGGGTTGTCTACATTTCCTATGCATTCGAGGGCAAATTGTTTCCTTGGATCAGCCCCTTTCTTGAATTCGCGAACGTTCGTTTTTTTAGTCAATACCAGGCTTACGCCCTTTTTCCTGTCGTCATTCCGCTTCTTATGCCGACATTTCGTACGAGGTGGCGTACCTTGTTCTTTTTTGTCGCAGTGAACTTCTGGGCATTACATTGGATGGTTGGTACCCGCGCGGCCTGGATTGGCGTTCTCGTTGCCATGACCGTTGTACCTCTTCTGATGCGTCATGGGAAACTGTCCTGGCTACGCTGGCATGCTGCCGCCATATTCGGTGGTGCGTTGATATACGCAATATTCTCCTATTCTGTCAGCGTCCGCACTGACCTTACGCCAGTGCCAGGGTTGGAATCAATCGAGCAGCGGGATCAAGGCAGTATCGATGAACGAATTGCGCTAGCTCGTATAGCGGTTGATGCCACTCTCCAGCATCCATTGCTGGGGACGGGCCCCGGTCAATTCGGCCTGCAGAACTATGCGATAAATGCTGCCCATCCGCACAACGTCCTGCTGCAACTATGGGCTGAGTACGGGCTGATTGCCGGTACAGCGGGTATATCCCTGGGCTTGTTGCTCTTGGTTTATTCGATGCGGACGCTGATGAATTTCTCTGCGCGCCCTCCGGATGCGGTCGGCGCTTCTTTGATTGCGGGATTGCTCACCGGCGTGACGGATTCGATGTTTAGTGGCAACCTGATAATGCCGCAAAGTCAGATATTGTTCTTCGTTATCGGGGGTTGGATAGTAGGTCGCTCGTTGCCACCGCAACCGGCCATCTATGCCGAAGCAACTGCTTATCGCCTACGTCGACTTGGCATCCTGGCGACGGGGGTATTGGCAGCGGGCGTTACAACAAGTTTGGCGCTGGAATATCTTCCATTGGCTCGCGAACTTCCGGCGTGGCTGCCGCGCTGGAACCCTCATTTCTGGCAATACGGGCGGGTTTACAACTGGTGATGTTCCAGGGCCAAACGATAAAGCGGTTTTCCGGGAAGAAGATCTAAAGCACCGTTGGTATGTTGACCGATTTGACTCGCACTATCTGCTTGGCCCGCAGATAGTCTTGCAACACTTCCCATACCGGCTTTCCAGCCTCTTCGTTATCCGAAACAGAAGCCCAACCAGCCACCCGGTAAGCGCGGTCGGCATCGATGACTTTCCCGTTCAATCGCATATTGGTGATTCGCTCACCGGCTGTGGCACGCGGATTCACTGCATAGGTCAGTCCGCCGGTTCTAACCATGTCGCCGCCCTGACGGTAATACGGATCCGGGTTGAAAAGGTTGTCGGCAATATCCTCCAGTGCAGCTTTCAACTCGTTGCCGGTGAGACTGCGAATCGTGATACCAGGGTAGGTTATTGCAGTCTGCGCCATTACATCTTCCATACTTACCGGTGACCCCGGTAAGAGCGTGGTACCCCATCGAAATCCCGGAGACAACGCGATTTCCGCGTCCTGCGATTGTCGCAAAGCGTCCAAAATTATTTCATCGAAGGAGCCGTTGAAATTGCCGCGGCGGTAGAGAAGATCGTCGGTCACTGTCAGCCGTTCAGCCAGGGACTGCTCAAAAGGCCGTCGCAATTCTCCAATCAGAGACGACATTTTCTGATCCGCTTGTAGGAGATTCGAAAAAACCGGCAACAGGGAGTAATGGCACGTCGCCTTGCCACGCGTCAATGAAATATCAAGTACTCCGATAAATTTGCCGTTTGATCCACCGTTGGCCACAAGCGTCAAGCCCGCATTGTTCTTGACGAATATCGGCTGTAATAATGGATCATGTGTGTGGCCGCCGAGAATCGCAGCCAGACCTTCAACGCGACTTGCGAGTTTCAAGTCCACGTCGGCGCCATTGTGCGAGAGCAACACAACAACTTCTGCACCGGCTTTGCGCGCTGCCTGGATCGTATCGCGCAAAGACTGCTCATGAATACCGAATGTCCAGTCTGGCGTCATGCTTTTGGGATGCGCGATCGGCGTATACGGGAAAGCTTGTCCAATTATCGCGATCTGGATGCCAGCGACGTCCTTGATGACATAAGGCGAGAACACGCGATCGCCAAAGTCCAGCGTGAAAACATTATGTGCAACAAAATCGATAGAACCACGCATATCCTGCTCTATTAGCTGCATGACTCTTTCAGCGCCCAGCGTAAATTCCCAATGGCCGGTCATGACTTTCACGCCAAGCGCCTTGCTGGCGGAAACCATGTCTGCTCCCCGAGTCCATAGTGCGGTAGCTGAACCTTGCCAATTGTCCCCACCATCCACGACAATCGCGCCCGGCCTTTGAGACTCAATGACCTTTACCAGGGTCGCCAGGTGCGCGAAACCGCCCATCTTTCCATATCGCCGCGCGAGCTCTTCAAAATCTAGAGAGGTCAGTGCGTGTGCCAATCGCGAGCCGCGTCGCAATCCGTAGGTTCGAAGCAGGGAATCCCCCGTCAGATGCGGCCGCTGTGCGAGCGCATCGCCTAAACCGATATTGATGCTGGGCTCACGATGATAAATAGGCAACAGTTGCGCATGGCAATCTGTGAGATGGATTAGGCTTGCGACCCGCTTGCGCTCCGGAAGACGGTAAAGTGAGGAAGAATCGCTGCCCGAAGCGGGCGTTGGCAAAGTCCCGGACATCGAGGCAAGCGCTAGCGCTTGCAGGAATTCGCGGCGGTGCATCAGGCGCGATAAATTAAATCTGGCTTGGCTGCTATGGTTGCAGGATGGCCGTACGAAAAGCGCTGAGGCCAGATCCTACTATGGCGCGAATTACAGCTTGGGTTTGCGCAAATGCCATCGCACACCATCGTCAATTCAGCGTGGTCTCGATGCTCGACTTCGCGCCCATGTTGTCTTCCCAGCTTACTGAAACTTTATCGCCCACTTTTGCGCCATGTATGCGGAAATTAATGAACGGATTTTTCGAAATTGCTCGGCTCCACTGTGCATCCATGACAGTTTTGCCGTTAAGTTTCGCAACCACTCGCTGAATAAAATGCAGCGGAATAATATCGCCTGAAATGGCGTCCTTTCGCAGTCCGGTCTCCATCGGGTGGAACATCAATACTTTAACGTCCGCTACCTCGCCCTGGAGCTGGGCTCGAATTTTCATTGGATCAGCCATGCCGCTTTTCCTTTTGCGACGCTAGCCGCCACATCCGCCGATGGTTACTTTTACTTCCTGAGTCGCCATATAGAATCTGTCGCCAGCGCGAACCAAAACGCGAATCTTCGATGATTCGCCCATTTTGATGCGGGTTGACACATAAGGCTCAAGTTCAGGTTTCAGATCAAATATGGCGACCAAAGGCTGCGGATTCTTATCAGCGATAATATAGATCGATTGCGTACCGGGGATTTTGCTGGTGATTTCCACCGGGACGATTGCCCCGTTTTCGGCGATTTCTGGCGCCTTGAGCTGGATCTGGTCGGAATCAGAAATCGACAACGCACCGATGTTCTTCAAACTCTCTGCCAAAACTTTTGCTTCGAACGCCGCCTGATTCCATTCGGCCGCAAGCAGCATAACCGGGCGCAGCCATGCTGCCGAAAGAACAGCAAGGTAGCCCCCTCCAGTTGCCAGAATACGCAGAATTCTTCTGCGTGACAGCCGCACTATTTTCTTTGTGCCCATGGCGGCGTATAGACTACCGAGCTAACCGACAAACCAATCTTGTGTTCATTGCTTTGTACGCAACTATTTCGCATCATTGCCAAGCTTCGTAGTGGCACAAATAGGCCAAGCGCCAAATCGCCGAAAGACCATTGCGACACCAAGCAGCAAATCACGTCATATTCCAAAAACTACTACAGTTTTGTTCGAATAACACTACACACTAAGACCGCAGACGCGCCGAACGGTTCTTGTGTGATCAGGTTTGCTTCCAGAGACCTGACTTGCCTCCGCGTTTCTCTACCAGGCGCACACTTTCAATACGCATTCCACGGTCTACGGCTTTGCACATGTCATAAATTGTCAGCAACGCGACGCTTACGGCCGTCAGCGCTTCCATTTCGACACCAGTACGCCCCACCGTCTCCGTGCGGGCGCAACACTCAATTGCGTTCTCATTGTCTAGCACGTTGAGTTCTATACTAACCGTACTGAGCGATATCGGATGACAAAGCGGTATGAGCTCTGACGTGCGCTTGGCGCCCTGGATCGCCGCAACCCGTGCTACACCAAGGACATCTCCCTTGGCTGCGGAACCCTCCTTTATTTTTTGGAGTGTTTCTGGACGCATGACAATCCGGCCAATTGCGATCGCAACCCGATGCGTATCGGGCTTTTCGGCTACGTCCACCATATGCGCCTGGCCTGCCGAATCAAAGTGAGTAAGTTCGCCCATAGTTGTGCCGTAGTCATGTAAGCGGGCCGTTCCACGGAACTCCGCCTGAGGTGGCGTTATCATATCACCCATGAAATTCCATTTAGCCCTTGCGGGTTTGCTGGTGGCAACCATTGCCTTGGCAGACGAATTGCCTGACCTTGGAGATGTGTCTCAAACGGCGCTGTCTCCTGTGCAGGAGCGAAAGCTCGGCGAAGGCATCATGGGCCAGATTCGTTCGAATCCAGCTTATCTTGATGATCCAGAGGTAACCGACTACCTGGATGCGCTGGGTTACCGGTTGGTCTCGAATAGCCCCGACGCTGCCGCGCCATTCGAGTTTTTTGCAATTGAAGACAGCAGTATCAATGCTTTTGCCTTGCCCGGCGGGTTCGTCGGTGTGCATTCTGGCCTTCTTTTGGCAGCACAGAGCGAATCTGAGCTAGCGAGTGTGCTGGCGCACGAAATTGCGCACGTAACGCAACGCCACATCGCCCGCCTGATCGCGGCCCAGCAAAGAGCCGGTCTGGCTTCCATGGCGGCCCTGGCGGTTGCTATTCTCGCTGCTCGCTCGAATTCCCAGGTATCAGCTGGGGCCATTGCGGCAGCCCAGGCGGGAATGATTCAATCTCAACTCAGTTTCACGCGCGAACACGAACGAGAAGCCGACCGCATCGGACTGCAGATCATCGAGAAGTCTGGATTCGACCCTCATGCTATGCCGGTATTTTTCGAACGTCTGCAGAAAGCTACTCGAGTATATGAGACGGGCGCGCCCTCTTATCTGCGTACTCACCCGCTCACGTTTGAACGTATTGCAGACATTCAGAGCCGTATCGAGGGTATTGCTTTCAAACAAGTCCCCGACGCTTTGGAGTTCCAGTTGGTGCGCGCTCGGTTGGTCGCGTTGGAGGGTAACAGCCGCGAAGCGGTAACGAATCTGGACAGGGCGCTGCAGGAGAGAAAATTTAGCAGCGAGGTAGCGGCACGATATGGTCTGGTTGTGGCGTTATTGCGCGCCGGTGATAAGGCGCGTGCTCGCAAGGAAATGGCAACATTGGCCAGCTTGAAAGCCAAGAGCGCGATGATAGACGCACTGGCCGCGCAAACGCTGATCGCAGCGGGCGAAGTGGAAAGGGGATTATCTGCATATCGCGAAAGCCTCCGAGTAAATCCGAGCCGCAGAGCGTTGATTTACGGCTATACAAACGCATTGCTGAGCGTTAACAAGCCGGCGGACGCGATTCAATTCTTGAGCGAGAGAGCAGACGGACGGCCTACGGACCCACAGTTGTATGAGTTCCAAGCGCGTGCGTATACAGCATTGGGCAGGAGACTATTGCAGCATCGCGCGTTGGCAGAGGTTTATGCGATACGCGGTAATTTGCCCGCGGCGATAGAACAGTTGCAGATCGCGCAGAAGGCAGGGGACGGGGACTTTTACCAAAAATCGAGCGTAGAAGCACGCTTGAAGGAATTGATGGCGGCGGATAGTGAAAACCGCCACAAGCCCTGATTAGCGAATCCCGCTAGCATACGGGAGGATGTTAGATGTTAAGCCCGCTGGCTGATTGCTGCAGCGGGTCCGTGGGTTGCTAAATCCCGGCCTTACTGTTGCGATTCCTATCATAATGAAGGTCTCCGGATGGCGATTACAGTCCCGGCGGTTTGCTTATGGAAAAAATCGGCAAATACGAAGTCATCAAGGAGCTTGGTAAGGGAGCGACCAGTGTGGTTTACCTGGCGAACGATGCCTTTGCGCTCCGTCAAGTAGCCATCAAGCTGGTGCGCGCTGACGCATTGGGTGACCGTGAACATGGCAGACGCTTCCACAAACTATTTCTTGCCGAAGCGTCCCTTGCCGGCAAACTGTCCCATCCTCACCTGGTAGCGATCTATGATGCCGTATCGGACGAGGAAGGCAGTTACCTTGTCATGGAATACGTTGCGGGCGGCACGCTCGAACCCCATACACAGCCTGACAAACTTCTAAGCATTACTGCCGTCGTTGAGATCGTTTTCAAATGCTGTAAGGCACTCGATTACGCGCACCGGCACGGCATTATTCACAGGGATATAAAACCCGCCAACATACTGCTGACAACGGAGACCGACATAAAGATCTCCGATTTTGGCGCCGCGTTATCCGTAACGGCCGAAACCACACAAGTTTCCGGAATCGGCTCTCCAGCCTATATGTCACCCGAACAGTTGCAGGAAGCAACGCTGAACCATCAGACCGATATCTTTTCCCTTGGCGTGGTGATGTACCAATTGCTGACTGGATCGCTGCCGTTCAAGTCGACCAATAATTACAGCATGGTGTACCAGATCATTAATGTCGATCCATCGCCAGCCAGTCTGCTGCGCCCGGACACACCGACAGTAGTCGATTTGATTGTAAAGCGAGCTCTGGAAAAGGATCTGGCGAAACGTTTCCAGACTTGGGAAGAATTTTCTGAAGCACTGGCCGATACCTTCAACAATCTGCAGAAGCCCGAAGAAGTGGTACCGGAGACCGAGAAATTCAGCATTTTGCGCGGGCTGGAATTCTTCAGAACTTTCCAGGATGTGGATTTATGGCAAGTACTGCGCATCTCCAGCTGGATAAGGCATGCAGCCGGAAGCCAGGTTATCAAGGATGGCGACGTCGGTACGAGTTTTTATGTGGTTGCTACCGGTGAAGTAAAAATTACGAAGCATGACAAGCTGCTCAATATTCTGAAAACCGGAGAATGTTTCGGAGAAATGGCTTATCTCGGAAAGCGCGCCTTCCAGCGGACAGCGAGTGTTACGGCGGTGAATGACATCACCGTCATTGAGATTAGCGCGGAATCCCTGGAGCAGGCCACCGAAGGCTGCAAGAATGCATTCAATGCTGCATTTCTGGAACTCCTGGTCGGAAGACTTGAGGGCGCCAATACCCGCCTGTCGCAGTTGCTGCTCGACCGCAATATCAGTCTTTTTTAAACATGCCAGTCAAGCTATAGCATCCAGGCGCGCTGGTTGATTGCTGTATCGAGATATCATTCCGGCATATTGACTATCACCATCTGGAGCGTAAGCCGTTCATTAGTGCGAACGGATGGCGATATCCCCATAATTGGGAGTGTGATGAACACAGAAACACAAATAAGTTTTGATCGCGAGCTGGATGCCCGCGGGCTTAATTGTCCCTTACCGATCTTGCGGACCAAAAAATCGCTCAATGACATGGCTTCCGGTCAGGTGCTTAAAATTATTGCGACTGATCCAGGCTCCGTGCGGGACTTTGAGGCGTTCTGCAAACAGACGGGCAACTTTCTACTGCTATCTCAGCAATATGGTGCAGAATATATTTTCATGTTGCGCAAAAAATAAATGCCGATGTTGGACATCGATAAAATGATAGTTAACTTTGATCGCGCATTGCGTACGCTGTGCGCTGGCGCAACCTCTGTTCGGCCATTGCCAGGCGGCGAATTGCCTGAAAGCAATCTGGATGACAGCGACAAACGCAAGTCTTCTGCGTTGATGCGGGTCAATCATGCGGGCGAAATCTGTGCGCAGGCGCTATATCAGGGCCAGGCGCTTACCGCGCGTAACCGCGATGTGCAACAGGTGCTCGAGTCTGCTGCAATTGAGGAAACTGAACATCTGGCCTGGACGAGGCAGCGCATCGCTGAACTCGACGGCAGCGTAAGCGTGCTGAACCCAATGCTCTATGCAAGTTCTTTTATGATTGGGGCAGTATGTGGACTGCTCGGCGACAAGTGGAATCTCGGCTTTCTTGCAGAAACCGAGGAACAGGTGGAGCAGCATCTCCAAAGGCATCTTGATCGCCTGCCTGTTGAGGACCGCAGAAGCCGGGCCATCCTAGACCAGATGAAAAAGGACGAAGCCCAACATGCTCGCACTGCGGTGAGCCATGGTGCTGCCAAGCTTCCTTTGCCAGCCCGGCAAGTAATGCGCGCAGCCTCGAGACTAATGACGCGAATTACGTACTTGGCCTGAAGGCTAGGCTAGCCCTCGACGATCGTAAAGTCATGGGTGATTGCCGCCGTCTTGGCGAGCATGATGGAAGCGGAGCAATACTTGTGCGCTGACAACTCGATTGCCCGCTGCACGTGCTCCCTCTTAATCTGTCTGCCTGTGATCGTAAATTGCAAGTGGATACGGGTAAAGACTTTTGGATCGGCCGCTGCGCGCTCCGCGTCTATCTCAAGCACACAGTCGCTGATATCCTGCCGCGCTTTTTTTAGTATGGTGACGACGTCATATGCACTGCATCCGCCAGTGCCTGCCAGCACGGTTTCCATAGGACGCGGCCCGAGGTTGCGGCCGCCGCCTTCCGGAGCACCATCCATTACGATCGCGTGACTGCTGTCAGTTTCAGCCACGAAGGCAACATTCTCAATCCATTTCACTCGAACTTTCATTGAAGCTGCTTTCGGCATTACTCAACGGGCGCACATAGTAACAGCGTCAGCGCACGCATTACACGAACGTACGGAACCAACCAGGGCATGGCTGCCGGACGCAGCCGGCAGTATCCGCGGTAGTGCCACTGTCGATTCGAACAACAACCAGCACTGGGCATAAGTACCATGGATTCAATCGTTTAAGTCGTATTTGCTGGGATTTATCATGTGACTTGCGATAAAATGCGCAGTTGTTCGAAAAATAGACGGGCTAGAACATGGCTGACAGTGATATCGATCGCGGCAAACGAAGGTTCCTCATAGCTACAACGGGTGTAATGGGCGGTATCGGGGGCGCTGTTGCTATCGCGCCATTTGCGATGAGTATGTCTCCCAGTGCACGCGCACGGGCCGCGGGTGCGCCTGTGGAGGTAGACATCTCTAAAATTGAACCCGGCATGATGATCACCGTGGAATGGCGCGGCAAGCCGGTATGGATTGTTCACCGCACGCCGGAAATGCTGGCTTCTTTGCCAAAAGTAGATACCGAACTAGCGGATCCTCAGTCGGACGCGCCGATGCAGCCCAGTTACGCCAAAAACGAAGCCCGGTCCATCAAGCCCGATTATCTGGTACTCGTGGGCATCTGTACGCACTTGGGTTGTTCACCATCCCAAAAGCTCGCTGCGGGGGATGCCAGCGGTTTGGGAAGCGACTGGCCGGGCGGATTTTTCTGTCCTTGTCATGGTTCCAAGTTTGATCTTGCAGGCCGCGTATTCAAAGGAGTGCCGGCACCGAACAATCTTGAAGTCCCGCCATATGCTTTTTTGAGCGACACACGGCTTATTGTGGGCTCGGACCGCAAGGGAGCATGACGACATGGGTAGCAAAATGACAGCGCTGCTTGGCTGGATCAACGAACGTTTTCCGTTGACCACGACCTGGAAGACGCACCTTTCGGAATATTACGCACCAAAAAATTTCAATTTCTGGTACTACTTTGGTTCGCTCGCATTGCTTGTACTAGTAATGCAGATCCTGACAGGCATTGTTCTGACGATGCATTACAAACCGGATGCGAGCCAGGCTTTCGCATCTGTTGAATACATCATGCGCGATGTGCCGTGGGGTTGGCTCATCCGGTACATGCATTCCACCGGGGCCTCGCTGTTCTTCATCGTCATCTATCTGCATATGTTTCGCGGGCTGCTGTATGGCTCATACCGCAAGCCACGTGAATTGCTGTGGCTGTTTGGCATGCTGATCTATCTCGCGCTCATGGCGGAAGCATTCTTCGGGTATCTCTTGCCATGGGGACAAATGTCGTACTGGGGCGCTCAAGTGATTGTCAATTTGTTTGGCGCTATCCCGTTCATTGGCCCGGATTTGTCGCTTTGGATACGAGGCGATTATGTGATATCCGATGCCACCTTGAACCGATTCTTTGCGTTCCATGTCATCGCCGTGCCGCTCGCATTACTGGGATTGGTAGTTGCCCATCTGGTGGCGCTGCACGAAGTCGGGTCCAATAATCCCGATGGCATCGAAATCAAGAAAAAGAAAGATCCCAACACCGGAGTCCCATTGGATGGCATCCCTTTCCATCCCTACTACGTTGTAAAGGACATCGTCGGTGTCGTTGTGTTTCTGATGGTTTTCAGCGCGATTGTTTTTTTCGCGCCCGACATGGGCGGATATTTCCTGGAGCACAATAATTTTGTTCCGGCCGATCCATTGAAAACGCCAGTGCACATTGCGCCAGTGTGGTACTTCACCCCGTTTTACTCGATATTGCGTGCAGTTCCCCCGCTGATGCGGTCTCAGTTCCCGGGCGTCGTCGCGATGGGACTGTCCGTGATGATCTTCTTCCTGCTGCCATGGCTTGATCGCGGCGCCGTGAAGTCCATTCGCTACCGTGGATCAATATATAAGACGGCTCTGGCGATATTTGTGGTCTCGTTCCTGGTTCTTGGTTACCTCGGCACGGAACCGACTAACGTCTGGGGCCAGTTTGGTTCGTGGCTTGGCGGCGCGGAGCGCGCCACCGTCGCCGCACGCATCTTTACGATTGCCTATTTCCTGTTTTTCCTGCTGATGCCTTGGTATACCCGCATTGACAAGACAAAGCCGGAGCCGGAAAGGGTGCAATCGTGAAAGCTTCGTTGCCTGCAGTATTTTTCTTGCTGGTCGCAGTTTGTGCATCCGCGGACGAACACCGCCTCGACAGTGCAAATATCGATCCGCAAGATGCGATCTCTCTACAGCGCGGCGCCCGTACCTTCGTCAATTATTGCCTGAATTGTCATTCGGCAAATGCAATGCGCTACAACCGGCTGATGGATTTAGGCCTGACGGAACAGCAGATCAAGGATAACTTGTTGTTCACCACAGAAAAAATTGGCGATGCCATGAGCATCAGCGCCAACCGCAAGGATCAGAAAGAATGGTTCGGGGTAGAGCCACCGGATTTATCAGTCATAGCGCGTTCCCGAAGCATAGATTGGCTTTACACCTATCTTCGTACGTTCTATCGAGACGAAAAAAGGTCAACCGGCTGGAACAATTTGACGTTCCCAAACGTTGCCATGCCGCACGCCTTGTGGCAGTTGCAGGGCATCCAGACCGTCAAAACGGAGATCGAAGAACACGGCGGACACAAATCCGAGCACCGGCAACTGGTGCTTGAAACGCCCGGGAGCATGTCGTCACTGGAATATGACAACCTCACGCGGGACTTGGTGAATTTCCTGTCGTATATGGCTGAACCGGAAAAGCTCAAGCGTTCGCAAATCGGCATCTTGGTGTTGTTATTCTTGTTGTTGCTGCTGGTGCCGGCCTGGTTGCTCAAAAAAGAATATTGGAAAGATGTGCACTGATTAACTCCAGGTAACAGCCAATGATGACTCTTTACTCGGGCACCACTTGCCCATTCAGCCAACGATGCAGGATTGTCTTGTTTGAAAAAGGAATGGATTTCCAGATCATAGATGTCGATCTATTCAATAAGCCGGAAGACCTTGCGGTGATGAATCCGTACAATCGGACGCCGGTATTGGTCGAACGGGATTTGATTCTTTACGAATCGAATATCATTAATGAGTACATCGACGATCGGTTTCCGCATCCGCAACTCATGCCCGCGGACCCGGTAATGCGGGCTCGAGCACGGTTGTTTCTGTTTCGCTTCGAAAACGAACTGTTTTCAAACATCGATGCCATAGACAGCGGCACGCAAAAACAGGCCGAAAAGGCACGGCTTGCGGTACGGGACAACCTAACGCAGATTGCGCCGGTATTTGTCAAACAGAAATACATGCTTGGCGATGAATTTTCGATGCTTGACGTCGCGATAGCGCCCTTGTTGTGGCGTTTGGATTTTTACGGCATTCAGCTGCCGAAACCGGCTGCGCCGTTAATGAAATACGCCGAGCGATTATTTAGCCGCCCGGCTTTCATCGAAGCGCTCACTGCATCCGAAAAGGTAATGCGCAAGTGAAGGAGACGTCCACCACGCCGTATCTCATTCGCGCCATATTCGAGTGGTGTTGCGATAACGGCCTCACTCCATATATCGCTGTAAAAGTGGATGAGACGACCAAAGTCCCAATGGAGTATGTCAAGAATGGAGAGATCGTCCTCAATGTGAGTCCGGATGCGACCCGCAATTTAAAAATCGGTAATGACTTTCTCCAGTTTTCAGCCAGGTTTGCCGGTGTGTCACGTGAGATTTCCGTACCTATCAATTCAGTCGGCGGCATATTTGCCAAGGAAACGGGCCAGGGACTTTCATTCCAGACATCGCCCTCACTGCCCGCCCAAGTTGTGGCCCCAAACAAAAGCGAAATTGTTCCGCCAAACGACGACCATCCAACGCCTCCGTCGGGTGGGCGGCCACGCCTTCAGGTCATCAAGTAGTCCGCTATTTGACAGCCTATAATTGAAGTGAAGCCGGCATAGCTCAGTTGGTAGAGCAGTTGATTTGTAATCAAAAGGTCACGGGTTCGATTCCTGTTGCCGGCACCAATCGATTAGTCGGCTACTGTGTGTTTCGATAGCTGCTATCAATATGCTCAAGACTGCGTTGATGACCGTGTTAATGGGGCTTGCTGCAAGCACAATGGCCCAAGCAACTGCGCCGCTTTCACTGGAGGTTGCCCAGCAGCGAGCCCGGTTCGCACGAGAGCAAATGAGCGATGCCGAAAGCAAGCTTCGGGAGGCGGACAAGAAAGATCAGATTGCCAGGAAGCGGTTGGAAGAAGCCAAAGCCCAGGCAGACCAGGCGGCCAAGGCGCTTCAGGATGCACAGGCGGCATTTGAAGCGGCGCGTGAACGCCATGATCGTGCTTATCAGGACCTTAAGCGGGCGCACGATGCCATGCAAGGAACGAACAAGCCGCAGCGATAACGGTTCAGGGCCTCTAGTGTGTGCATCTGTGAAAATGGGTCGCTTCACATTTAATAAAAACATCCGACAAAACTAAGCCAGCAATGAAAATCCATGAGTATCAGGCAAAGGAAATTATCCGCAATTACGGAGTGACTACACCTCGCGGAATCGCTTGTTTCAACGTAGATGAAGCCGTGGCTGCAGCGGAAAGGCTTGGCGGCAAGGTCTGGGTAGTAAAGGCACAGATTCACGCCGGAGGGCGTGGCAAGGGCGGTGGCGTCAAAGTCGCCAAGTCCATTCACGAAGTACGCGATTGGGCTTCCAGAATTTTCAACATGCAGCTCCGGACACATCAAACGGGACCGGAAGGACAGAAGGTGCGGCGGCTGTTGATTGAGGAAGGCGCAGACATACGCAAAGAGCTTTACGTCGGACTGGTAGTGGACCGAGGCCGACAACAGGTTTGCATGATGGCTTCCTCTGAAGGTGGCATGGACATCGAAGAGGTTGCTGCACATACACCGTCGAAAATTCACAAGGCATTCATCGATCCTCACTTGGGCCTGGAGGATGGGCAAGCCGATGAGCTTGCAGACAAGATCGGAATTCCGCAGACCAGCTTGCACAAAGCGCGCGTTATCCTGAAAGCCCTTTACCTGGCCTTTTGGGAAACCGACGCCACGCTGGTGGAAATCAATCCCCTTATCCTCACTGGCGACGGCAACGTGGTAGCGCTCGACGCCAAGATGAATTTCGACGACAACGCGCTCTACCGGCATCCAGACATCGTCGCAATGCGAGATATGGATGAGGAAGATCCGTCCGAAATCGAAGCCTCAAAGCATGGCTTGTCCTATATCTCTCTGGATGGAGACATCGGATGCCTGGTCAACGGCGCCGGACTTGCAATGGCTACCATGGATACGATCAAGCTATACGGCGGCGAACCAGCCAATTTCCTGGATGTGGGTGGGGGAGCGACAACCGAGAAGGTCACCGAAGCGTTCAAGCTAATGCTACGCAATCGGAATCTTCGCGCCATCCTGGTGAACATCTTTGGCGGCATAATGAAATGCGATGTGATCGCCACGGGAGTCGTCGAAGCGGCCAAACAGGTGAAGCTCGCAGTACCGCTTGTTGTTCGCATGAAAGGCACCAATGAGGATCTCGGGAGAAAGATCCTTTCCGCCTCCGGGCTGCCGATCATTTCGGCGGAAAATATGGCGGAGGCGGGCCATAAAGTCGTAGCTGCCGCCCAGGGGGCGCGCTGATGTCCATTCTTGTCAATAAAAATACTAAAGTGATGACGCAAGGGATCACCGGCAAAACCGGACAATTCCATACTCGCATGTGTCGCGACTATGCTCAGGGCAAGAGCTGCTTTATTGCCGGCGTGCATCCAACCAAAGCGGGTCAGGATTTCGAGGGCATTCCCATTTTTGGTTCAGTTCGCTCGGCGAAGGAGCAGACTGGCGCAACCGTTTCGGTGGTATACGTTCCGCCCCCCGGGGCAGCTGCTGCGATTTGGGAAGCCGTCGAGGCTGATCTTGATCTGGTCATCTGTATTACGGAAGGTATTCCGGTACGCGACATGATTGAAGTGCGCGATCGCATGCGTAAGCAGAATCGCAAAACACTGCTGCTTGGACCAAATTGCCCCGGCGCGATTACGCCTGACGAAATCAAGATTGGCATCATGCCAGGGCATATTCACCGCAAGGGTCCTATTGGCGTGGTATCGCGTTCCGGTACCTTGACCTATGAGGCCGTGGGTCAACTTACAGAATTGGGGCTCGGACAATCCTCAGCAGTCGGCATCGGTGGTGATCCGGTAAACGGGCTGAAGCATATCGACGTTCTCAAGCTGTACAACGAGGATCCGGCTACTGAGGCGGTCATCATGATCGGCGAAATAGGCGGCTCTGACGAAGAAGAAGCGGCATTGTGGGCCAAAGGCAACATGAAAAAGCCTGTGGTGGGCTTCATCGCCGGAGTCACTGCGCCGCCGGGGAAACGCATGGGTCATGCGGGCGCCATCATATCGGGTGGCAAAGGTACGGCCGCGGAAAAGCTGGCGGTCATGGAGGAGTGCGGCATCAAAGTAACGAAAAACCCTGCGGAAATGGGTAAGCTGCTCAAATCCGTCTTGCGCTAGCGCCACTCAATCCAAGTGCCTCACATCGCTAACGCATAGACTGCCGTTCGCGCCAACGGTGTCATCACATGGGCATGGACAACCAATTCTGGCTCGGCCTGCTCGAAATCATCGGCGTGAATATCGTGCTGAGCGGGGACAACGCGGTGGTCATTGCGATGGCTGCCCGCTCACTAGCTCCGCATCAGCAACGTTCCGCGATCATACTGGGCAGCGGTGCGGCAATCATTCTGCGTGTCATCCTGACGACCGTCGCAGCAAGTGTACTCACCTTGCCGTACTTGAAAATGGCGGGAGCGCTGCTTTTGCTTTGGATCGGGATAGAGCTGCTGGTGCCAGCAACGCCAAAGGAAGACTCCGCGAAAAAATCATCGGGGAATCTCATTGCTGCAGTACGAATCATAATCGTCGCTGACTTCATCATGAGCCTCGACAATGTTATTGCGGTCGCCGGAGCGGCGCATGGAAATCTCGTTTTGCTGATCTTGGGACTTGCGATCAGCATTCCGCTGATCATTTTCGGCAGCACGGCAATCCTGAAATTGATGGACCGTTTCCCCGGGATCATCAAGCTTGGAGCTGGACTACTAGGTTATGTCGCAGGCGAAATGCTCCTTGGAGAACCAATCCTGCAGGAGTATATGTATTCTCCTATCGCAAGGGCGACAATTCCCTGGGTCTGCGCAGCGCTGGTACTAAGTTTCGGAGCCTGGATGGCGAAGAAATCCGATGCACAATGAATTGGATAATCTGGGAGCCCGCACGGCGCTTATGCCGACAGAGTCATCGTGTCCTGCTTGCGCCTTTCGTTGGCACCTGCGCGATGTATTTGCTCAAGCAGCCTGAACAGTAGCAGTCAGCCTCCGAGTCCGGTATGGGCATGACCGGTGCAAAGCCCCGGCTGCACCAACACGGCGTGTCCTGTCCCATACCGCATTCGAACATCACGCGGCAAGCAGGACACTGTTTTTTCCCAAGTCCGTTAGCGTTCATTGTGCTGTACGCAACACACTCCACAAACTAGCTGCACCAAACAGAATAAACAAGAGCGCGGCCAACAAGCGCACGGCCTTGGTAGGAATGCGGTCTGCCAGTTTTTCACCCAGCCAGACGGCCGGAACATTTGCCAACATCATCCCGATTGTCGTGCCGATGACTACCATCATAAGCGCATCAAACCGGGCTGCAAGTGCGACCGTGGCTAGTTGGGTTTTGTCTCCCATTTCCGCCAGAAAGAATGACACGAATGCCGTCACGAAAGCCCCCGATTGATGCAGCCGGGGCGAATCGCCAAGCGCGTCCGGATGCAAAGCCCACAACCCAAACGCAATAAAAGACAACCCGACGATCCAGGACAAAACGCCTGCCGAAACCCAGCCGGCGAGCAAGCTTCCGACTGCGCCGGCCAATGCATGATTCAGCACCGTGGCGAGCAGAATGCCCGCAACAATGGGCCATGGTTTCCGAAGCCGCGCTGCCAGGACAAATGAGAGCAGCTGAGTCTTGTCCCCGATCTCTGCGATGGCGACTAGCAGTATCGAGGTCAGGAAGGCTTCCAAGCTAAGGCTTAAAGACTATTATTGCGGTGAAACAGTTAATTGCGTGACAGCCGGTCGCTGGCGGTGTCTAACCGCGCGATGAGAATTTTTAGAAATGCCTGGTTGAACTGTTTCTGGCACGCGTCGCTTGCCTTCTGCAAAGCAAGTGCCTTTATCTCGATGATCGTAAGCGCCGTTATGGATGCAATAGTCGTAATGCGCTTAGCTCTGATGTGTTCGAAGTAAAGAATTTCCCCGAAACAGTCCCCCGCGTTCAGGACGTCAAGTTCGGTGTTTGCTTTGGTGACACGCGCCTGTCCGGCCGCAATGACATAAAAATTTTCGCCGATGTCGCCTTCGCGAATAATTATTTTGTCTGGCTGGATGCGGCGGAAGGCGGCAATGCGCACCGTCTCCCATATTTCCACGTCGCGGAAGTTCTGAAAAAAGCCGAGCGAGCGGATGGCATTGAATTTTTCCGTATCCGAAATGGATTCGGGGGGCAATGCGAGGTGACGGTAGGTTTGCGTAAGCTCGCGGCTGAATTCCCCCCACGTTTGGTGACGCAAGCGAGAATCTTTGTTAAGCGCATGCATTACTACCTTGTCGAGTTGTTCCGGGATTTCCGTACGATAAGTGGACGGTGGTGATGGATCGATATTCAATATCTGATATAGCAGGCTAGCTTTGTTCGCCGCAATGAACGGCAATCTTCCGGTCAACAATTGATACAGCACCACGCCGAGCGAGTAAATATCGGTTTGATGCGTGAGTTCCTTGTCTTGGACCTGCTCGGGCGACATGTAGGCTGGCGATCCTACTCCTTGAAGATGCGTGTGGTCACCCCCCGAGTGCAACGCTACGCCGAAGTCACTGATCTTGATGTCACCTTGCGCACCAATCAGGATATTCGCCGGCTTGATGTCGCGATGAATAATCCCGTGGCGATGGGCGAAGTCCAGTGCAAGACTGCATTTGAACGCCACCTCCACGATACGATCCACCGGAAGCAGGCTGGTCACGTTGCAGAAATGTTCCAGTGTTGGCCCATCCACATATTCCATGACGATATAGCTGAAGTCGTCTGAAGCATCGGCGTCATATATCGCCATGATATGCGGGTGGATGAGTTTGCCGACCAAAGAGGCCTCGTTCACGAACACCTTGTGGAATCGGCGCCGCAAATCGGATTCAATGCCGTCCGCAGCGCTAACCAGTTTAATTGCGACGTCCCGGTTAGCGAACGGGTCCCGCCCCAGATAGACCCGGCTGGTGCCGCCGCGTGCAATTTCGCGGATCACCGGGTATTTGCCGATCTTGGCCGGCAGCGGTTCGTCCATTTTCATGGTTGACTCAGATCAGCGCGCGGACGGAATCTTCATGCCCTGCTGTACGGCCGGCCGCGCGCTAATAACTTCGAACCAGCGTTTCACATTCGGGAAGTCGGCCAGGTCGACCTTGTGCCATTCATGCCGGGCGACCCACGGGTAAGTTGCGATGTCCGCGACGGAGTACTCTGAAGTCAACCACTCACGGCCTGCAAGCCGCTTATCCATTACGCCGTAAAGCCGGCGCGCCTCCTTGCTATAGCGTTCGATCGCATAGGGCACCGGTTCGGGTGCGGCCCGCAGAAAATGGTGCACTTGACCGAACATCGGACCCACCCCGCCCATCTGAAACATCAACCACTGAATAGCCTCGAATCGCTGAGTCTTCATTTGCGGCAGGAAACGCCCCGTCTTGTCACTCAAATACAGCAGGATCGCGCCCGACTCGAACAAGGAATACGGGGTGCCATCCGGGCCATCGCTATCAACAATAGCTGGGATTTTGCTGTTGGGGCTGACTGCAATAAAATCCGCTTCGAATTGATGTCCCTTACCGATGTCTATTGGATGCACTTTGTAGGGAAGAGCAAGCTCTTCGAGCATGATCGAGACCTTGCGGCCGTTCGGCGTGCTCCAGGTATACAAGTCGATCAAGGACAACTCCCGCTAAGCAATCGGCATGACAAGTGCGAATTCTAATCGAACGCAGGAAGCGGGCCGGGATGATCAGGCGTTGGGACTTTGTTAAAATTCTGCCGTGCTTAAGTGGCTTTTGACGCTTGCGATCGCGCTGCTGGTATTGGGCGCGCTGAATCCATGGCTTCGCCGGCTGGGATTGCGACGCATGCCCGGCGACATCACGATTGAACGGGCTGGTAAACAGTTTTCGTTCCCGATTGGCTCTACCCTCATGTTGTCGCTGCTCGCCAGCCTGATCTTCTGGATGCTCAGATAAAAAATGGACAGGCACATGCCTGTCCATTTCGAATGCGCAACCAAGGCTATTATTTCGGGTGGTGCATTTTCATGTACTGGTGAATTTCCTTTTCGCTGACCGTGCCGTCTTTGTCGGCATCGATTGCGTCGAAATTTTTCGCTACGCGCGGCATAGCCTTGGCTTCTTCTTTCGTTAGTGTGCCGTCATTATCCTTATCGGCGGACTTGAAACGCTGTACGGCACGCTCGTGCATCTCCTTCTGAACCTGTTTCATCGACCCTTGCAACTCCTTCAGAGACACCTTACCGTCCTTGTCGGTGTCGATTTGGTCGAAGTGTTTGGCTACCCGCGGCAGCGCTTTGGCTTCGTCCCGGGTAAGGGTACCGTCGCTGTCCGTATCGGCTTTTTTGAAAGCGGCTTCCAGTCTCGATCCCGGCTGGTCCGCAGCCGATACATAAGGAGTCATGAAAACGGCGCAGACACATACGGCACCAATCGCAATTCTATTTACCATGGGCATCTCCTTGAAAAGGACTTGTTCAGTAACTCAATATCATCATAACGATTATGCCGTTTCAGCGTTGACGCAGTCGCGCCAGTGTTCTGGTCACTGCATCGAGTCTTGCTGTCTGGACAGCGGCAGCGATACGGTTGGGCTCATTGCCCATGTTGCGCGCGATGTCTCCCGCATCAATTTGCCGTGCGGCAAGAGCGGATTCTCTTAACAACTCAGCTTGCGGATAGGGACGCGCTTCAAGTCCTTTGCGGCCGTGATAATCGCAACTGCAGGCGGCGAGCAGCTCCTCAAAGCGCTCCGGTCTGCGATAGACATCGGCCGCCGACAACAGATTGAGTACCGTTGAAGGGCGCAGTTCCTGTGCGCGATGTACGTCGCCGTGATAGCGCGCTGTCAACAATGCCAGGTCTCGGCATTCACCTGGAACGCGCAGCCGCTCGCACAACTGCTCCACCAGTTGGACGCTGCTGTGCTCGTGCCCGTGATGCTTGGGCAAATACTGGGGCGGCGTAAGCGCCTTGCCCAGATCGTGGGTTAGTGCAGCGAAACGCACGGTGAGCGGATAACGCTGAGCTGCGGCGTAGTCGATTACCAGCAAGATATGCAAGCCGGTGTCGACCTCGGGATGGTGTTGCGCTGGCTGCGGCACTCCAAAAAGTGCATCGATTTCCGGAAGCACACGCGCCAGAGCCTCACACGCGCGCAGCGCAAGCAACATCCGAGAGGGCTGTTCTTCCATGAGCCCTTGCGATAATTCCTGCCAAACCCGTTCAGGCACGAGATGGTCGATTTCGCCGTTGCGCGCCATTTCGCGCATGAGCTCCAGCGTTTCAGGTGCGATCTCAAAACCGAAACGGGCGGCAAAGCGCGCCACTCGTAGCACACGAACCGGATCCTCCACAAACGCCGCGCTGACATGCCTTAAAATGCCGGCTCTTAGATCGGCGACGCCGCGGTACGGATCGATGATGTTACCGGCGTCATCGCGCGCGATTGCATTGATCGTCAGATCGCGGCGCGTGAGATCCTGCTCCAACGTAACTTCGGGAGAGGCCTGAACCGCAAAGCCCTTGTAGCCGCGCGATGTTTTTCTTTCCGTGCGAGCAAGTGCGTATTCCTCGTGCGTTTGCGGATGCAGGAAGACCGGGAATTCGCGCCCTACCGGGCGATAGCCGAGGCGCTCCATTTCTTCAGGCGATGAACCGACCACGACATAATCATGGTCCTTGACTGGACGGCCGAGCAGCTCATCGCGCACGGCTCCTCCAACGGCGTAGATCCTCACGTTTCGTATTGCGGATTGACTTCGGTTTCCGTG
>JBJMWI010000075.1:0-105029 GCA_045810225.1 Burkholderiales bacterium | reverse complement strand
GCGTGGAAGAAGGCTACATCCAGAACACCGGCAGCATGCCCGGCGTGACCATCAAGTTTGGCCGCATGCTGTCCGGATTCGGATACCTGAACGAGATTCACGCGCATGCCTGGGATTTTGTGGATGCTCCTCTGGTGCTGCAGGCGTTTTTTGGCGGGCAGCTGAAGGAGGACGGCATCCAGGTGCGCTGGCTGGCGCCGACGCCGGTGCTGGTTGAACTTGGTGTCGAAACCGGCAAGGGCTCCGCATTTCCGGGGTCGGACCGCAACAACAACGGCGTCAATTCAGCGATGGCGTTTTTCCATGTTGGAGATGACGTTGGCGAAAGCAACAGTTATCGGGTCGGCGCCAGCTATCGCGCCACCAAGGCACAAGACCGTAGCTACAGTGATGTGGATGCTATTGGCATTCCAGTGACCAACGCCTTTACCGGGGATAGCAACATGTGGGGGCTCGATCTGGTGTGGAAGTGGGCGCCGAACGGCAACACGGTCGAGCGCAACTTCAAGTTCCAGGCCGAATACATGCATCGCATCGAGGATGGGTCGCTGGCGTTCAACACCACAGGCGCAAGTTTGTCGGATGGATATCAGTCAAGCCAGTCGGGCTGGTATATGCAGGGCGTGTACCAGTTCATGCCGCGCTGGCGCGCGGGACTGCGTTACGACCAACTGAATAGTGGTAGTGCGGATATCGGGCTGGTTACGACCGGCGCGCTGACCGCTGCCGACTTCCCGCGATTGGCGCAAAACGATCCCAAACGCAGCACGGCGATGGTTGATTTTTCGCCGTCCGAGTTTTCCCGCTTCCGGCTGCAGTTCGCGCGCGATCAGGCCAGGTTCAATGAGGCGGACAACCAGATTTTCCTGCAGTACATCATGAGCCTTGGCACGCACGGCGCGCACAAGTTTTAGGCGCTGACACCAAAAGGAAGACAGACATGAACAATCTGAATAAATGGACATCACTGGCCGTCACCATAGCGTTGCTCCTGGCATGTACGCCGTCGTTTGCGAAGGTCAATGTATTCGCGTGCCTGCCTGAATGGGCCGCGCTTGCAACCGAACTCGGCGGGGACAAGGTTGCGGTTTATCAGGCATCCAATGCACTGCAGGATCCACACCGCATCGAGGCACGGCCGAGCCTTGTCGCGCGCATGCGCAGCGCGGATCTCGCAATTTGTACCGGCGCGGAGCTGGAGATCGGCTGGTTGCCGGTACTGCAGCAAACCGCGGGGAATCCGAAAGTGCAGCCTGGGCAGCCAGGATACATTGCTGCCGCGGATTTCGTTGATCGCCTGGAAGTCCCGGCGCGCCTGGATCGCGCCGAAGGCGATATCCATCCGGCCGGCAATCCGCATATACAGCTGGATCCGCACAACATTGCCAAGGTCGGACTGGTGCTCACGCAACGCCTGGAGCAGATCGATGCCGGTAATGCCGCGTATTACCAGGCGCGCAGCAAAGATTTCCAGGCGCGTTGGAACCAGGCGATCGCGCGCTGGGAAAAAGAAGCAGCGCCATTGAAGGGAATGCGGATTGTCCCCTACCACAAGGACACCGTTTATCTCATCAAGTGGCTGGGCCTGGTGGAAGTCATGAATGTCGAACCCAAGCCGGGCATTCCGCCCAGTGCCGGGCATCTCTCCGATCTGGTAGGACGCCTGAAAGGCGGCGCGGCCGATGTGATTTCCCGCTCTGCCTATCAGGACCCGAAAGCGGTCGTCTCGCTCGGCGAAAAAACCGGGCTTCCGGTGGTCGAATTGCCCTATACCGTGGGCGGAACCCCGGGCGCGAAAGATCTGTTCGGCTTGTTCGATGATTCTATTGCACGCCTTAAAGCGGTGAAAAAATAACATGGCTCACCTTGAGTTCAGCTTGCTGCTTCCGGCCTTGATCGCCGGCCTGCTGGTAACTGCGACGCACGCCCCCCTGGGAATCCAGGTACTCAATCGGGGCATCGTGTTCATCGACATCGCGATCGCGCAGATCGCCGGCGTTGGCGTGATCGCGGCTGACTTTTTTGGCTGGGAAGGGCAAGGAATCGCCGTCCAGCTGGCTGCACTTTCGGCAGCCCTGCTCGGCGCGCTGTTTCTGACCTGGACCGAAAAACGCTGGCCTGAAATTCAGGAAGCCATCATTGGCACGGTGTTCGTGCTGGCCGCTACCCTTGAGATCTTGCTGCTGGCCGGAAATCCGCACGGCGGCGAATACTTGAAGGACATGCTGGTCGGGCAGATTCTTTGGGTCGGACAAACGCAAGTCGTCGTGGTCGCAATCCTGACTGCTGTTGTGCTGGGTGCATGGTTTGGTGTGGGCCGGCAGCGGCTCGGGCGCGTGGGCTTCTATCTGTTGTTTGGGCTTTCGGTCACCGCCTCGGTGCAGATGGTCGGGGTATACCTGGTATTTTCGAGCCTCATCATTCCGGCACTCGCTTCGCGCAATGCCGTTCGCTGGCGGCTTGCCAAGGCTTATGTTGTCGGCGGCCTCGGTTACCTGCTCGGTCTGGTTGCATCCAACCTGTTTGACGTGCCGACCGGCGCAATCATTGTTTGGGCAATGGCAGTCGTGGGCGTCATTTTTTCCAGCCTGGAGCGAACCGCGCCCAAACCGGCTGTTTGAACTCTCCAGTACAATTCCTTTCTGATTGCTGCCGGCGCCCGCTTCGGGCGCCGGTATTTATTGAGGCAGCCTGCGGCATTCGGCGCTATCCCACAATCGCATGAGCGAATACTTTCACGGAACTACCATCATTTCCGTTCGTCGCGGCAAACAAGTCGCGCTAGGCGGTGATGGCCAAGTAACATTCGGCAATGTCGTACTCAAGGCGAGCGCGCGAAAAGTCCGGCGGCTGTTTCATGAACGCATTCTCGCGGGCTTTGCCGGGGGCACTGCCGATGCATTCACGCTGTTTGAACGCTTTGAGGCGAAACTGGAAAAACATCAAGGTCATCTGTTGCGCTCCG
The DNA here is from genome assembly GCA_045810225.1 of Burkholderiales bacterium. Classification (GTDB taxonomy): domain Bacteria; phylum Pseudomonadota; class Gammaproteobacteria; order Burkholderiales; family JACQAP01; genus JACQAP01. The sequence continues at coordinate 102,064 of JBJMWI010000075.1, read as the reverse complement.
CAGTTGAACTGGCGAAAGACTGGCGTACCGACCGTATCCTGCGCAGGCTGGAGGCCATGCTTGCAGTCGCGGATCACGAGGCGTCGCTGATCATCACTGGCAACGGCGACGTGGTTGAGCCGGAGCTTGGCCTGGTGGCAATTGGCAGCGGGGGGCCTTATGCGCAGGCGGCTGCGCGTGCTCTGCTGGAAAACACCGAATTGCAGCCGCAAGACATTGTTAAAAAAGCGCTCACCATTGCCGGGGAAATTTGCATTTACACCAACCAGAATCACGTGATCGAGACTCTCGACTGACCCGCCACACCGGCAGCCGCGCTTTTACCAGCCAGCACGCAACAGCCAGTTAATTATGTCTTCAATGACTCCGCAAGAAATCGTCCATGAACTGGACAAACATATCGTCGGCCAGGACCACGCCAAGCGTGCTGTGGCCATTGCGTTGCGTAATCGCTGGCGCCGGCAGCAGGTCGCTGAACCGCTGCGCCAGGAAATCACGCCGAAGAATATTCTGATGATCGGGCCGACTGGCGTGGGCAAGACCGAGATTGCGCGGCGCCTGGCCAGGCTCGCGGAAGCTCCCTTCATCAAGGTCGAAGCAACCAAATTTACTGAAGTGGGCTACGTCGGCAAGGATGTCGATTCCATCGTGCGCGACCTGGTTGAAACCGCGATCAAGCAGACCCGCGAACAGGAAACGCGCAAAGTGCGGCATCGCGCCGAGGACCTCGCTGAAGAGCGGGTCCTCGATACCTTGCTGCCGACAGCGCGCGAGGTCGGTACGCCGACCGAGTCGCACGACGGCGATAATGCGACCCGGCAAAAATTCCGCAAGCGCCTGCGCGAAGGTGAACTCGATGACAAAGAAATCGAGATCGAAGTCATGGCCGCTCAGGCGCAAATGGAAATTCTAGCCCCGCCCGGCATGGAAGATCTGACGTCGCAAATCCAGGGCATGTTCCAGAACCTCGGCAGTTCGCGGCGCAAGACACGCAAGCTCAAGATTCGCGAAGCGATGAAACTGCTGACCGAAGAAGAGGCGGCAAAGCTGGTGAACGATGATGATCTCAAGCTCCGAGCCCTGAATAACGTCGAGCAGAACGGCATCGTGTTCATCGACGAAATCGACAAAATCACCAGCCGCCAGGAAACCGGTGGGGTCGGTGGGGCCGAGGTATCCCGGCACGGCGTGCAGCGCGACTTGCTGCCCCTGGTGGAAGGAACCACCGTGAATACCAAGTACGGCATGATCAAGACTGATCACATTCTATTCATCGGCAGTGGCGCGTTTCATTTGTCCAAGCCTTCCGACCTCATCCCGGAATTGCAAGGTCGCTTTCCAATCCGCGTTGAATTGAACAGCCTGTCAGTGGAAGACTTTGAACGTATCCTGACCTCCACCGATGCCTGCCTGACGCGCCAATACCAGGCGCTGCTGGAAACCGAGGAAGTTCTGCTCCAATTTCGCGCAGACGGGATCCGCCGCATGGCGGAAATTGCCTGGCAGGTCAACGAAAAAACCGAAAACATCGGTGCACGCAGGCTCTACACGGTCATGGAAAAGCTGCTTGAGGAAGTCTCTTTCGACGCGGCGCGCGAGCAGGGAAAAACCATAGTCATCGATGCAGGCTACGTGGATGCTCGGCTCAAGGAACTGGCGCAGAGCGAGGATCTCGCCCGCTACGTGTTGTGACGGGCACGCGTTCAAACGACACGCGCTGCGGAATATCGCAGAATCGCATTTTTAATAATTTGGCATCCCGGAATCGTCCATGATCAGCGGCAACTTGTTCACTCTGGAAGTCAATCCCAAGCTTCCACACCGGCTCGCGCGACTCGAGGAGCTGGCCAATAATCTGCTGTATAGCTGGGACCGGCAGCCACGGGAGCTGTTTTCGCGGCTGGACCCGCAACTGTGGGAACAAGTCAGCCACAATCCAAAGGCGTTTCTCAAGCGCATCGACGAAAAAATACTCATCGCTGCGGCAGACGACCCGATTTTTTTGGGAAATTACAACCGGGTGCTGTCTGCCTTTGATCTCTACTTGAAGGAGCCACTACGCCGAGATGGTTCGGAATGGTTGCGGCAAAATGACCTGGTCGCTTATTTCTGCGCCGAATTTGGCTTCCATGAAAGCCTGCCAATCTATTCCGGCGGCCTGGGAATTCTGGCCGGCGACCACTGCAAGTCCGCAAGCGACATGCGGCTCCCGTTTGTGTGTGTCGGCCTGCTGTACCGCCAGGGTTACTTCCACCAGACCATCGACACTGAAGGCAACCAGCGTGCCGTCTACGCGGACTCGGATTTCGAAGATCTGCCGGTCACCCCGGTACAGCGCGAAGGCGGGGACGTGCGTATCAGTATCGAATTTCCCGGGCGCAGTGTGCAAGTAAAAGTCTGGCAAGCACTCATCGGCCATGTGACGCTCTATTTGCTTGATACCGATCTGCCGGAGAACTCGCCAGACGACCGCAACATTACGTACCGTTTGTATGGCGGCGATCGCGTTACGCGCATTCAGCAGGAGATCGTGCTGGGTATCGGCGGAGTGCGGGCGCTCGCTGAACTCGGCATCGCTCCCACCGCCTGGCATATCAATGAAGGCCATCCCGCATTTTTGGTTCTGGAGCGCGCGCGTGCGTTGGTCGCATCGGGCCTTCCCTTCGCCGCCGCGCTGGAGGCGATCGCCGCGAATACGGTGTTCACTACGCATACGCCGGTGCCGGCAGGCCATGACCATTTCAGCGCCGAGGCCATCAACCAGTATTTCCCCTGGCTGCGCAAGCAGCTTGGTTTGACGGAACAACAGTTTTTTGCGCTTGGATTGGTTGACGGCGTGCACGAGTTCAACATGACGGCGTTGGCCACCCGTGGTTCGCGTTTCCAGAACGGTGTGAGCCGCATCCACGGCAGCGTGTCATCACGCATCTGTGCGCCGTTGTGGCCCGAACTCGAAGCGAAAGAAAACCCGTTGTCTTACGTCACTAACGGCGTACATGTGCCGACTTTCCTCGCACCTGAATGGGCCGACCAGTTTGACAAATTCCTTGGTCTGGACTGGGCGAGCCGCGTGGGCGACCAGGACTTCCGCGAACGCCTGGGAGCTATCCCGGACCATCTGTTCTGGAGCGTACGGCAGTCGCTCAAGGCGCAAATGCTGCACGTAGTGCGCCATCGAGTAGCCCATCAGCATTTCCGTAATGGTGGCTCTGAGGCTCATCTGGACCGGCTGCTGCGCTATGCCGATCCGGTCAACCCAAACGTGTTGACGGTAGGATTTGCGCGCCGGTTCGCGACCTACAAGCGCGCGACGCTGCTCTTCCGTGATCTCGATTGGATGCGCACGATCCTCGGGGATCAGGGCAAGCCGGTGCTGTTTCTGTTTGCCGGCAAGGCGCACCCCGCGGATGTCCCGGGCCAGGACGTCATCCGTGAAATCAATCGCATTGGAAGGTTGCCCGAATTCGAAGGCAAGGTGTTGTTGCTAGAGGACTATGACTTGCATCTCGCGCGCCGGCTGGTGTCAGGCGTAGACGTATGGCTGAATAATCCGATGTATCCGCTGGAGGCCAGCGGCACCTCCGGCATGAAAGCCGGTATCAATGGCGTGCTCAATTTGTCGGTGCTTGACGGATGGTGGGGTGAGGGATACGACGGTTACAACGGCTGGGCAATCAAGCCGGTGGCCGAAAGCCTGGATGAGTCACGCCGCAATCTGGAGGAGAGCCGGACGCTGTACGAATTGCTGCAGGATCACGTTGTGCCCACGTACTACCGGCGTGGCGAAATGGGATACTCAGCCGACTGGATTCGCATGGCGAAACAATCGATCGCATCGATATTGCCGCGCTTTTCATCGACGCGCATGGTCAATGAATACCTCGCCAAGTTTTATTTGCCGGCGACGCGCCAGGGACGCCGTTTTGCGGAATCGAATTTCGAACCGGCACGCCGGCTGGCACTGTGGAAACAGCACGTTCGTGAAGTCTGGTCCAAGGTAGCAATGCGGCGGCTGGATGGTACGCGCAAACGGATTGCGTTCGGTGAGGGATTGCGCCTGCAAGTCGCCGTGTCCATGCCTGGTCTGGCCCCGGAGGATGTCGCGCTGGAATTGCTGTTGGCCAGGCAAGCCGGCGAAGAAGCAAATGGCCGGCCCACCACTTACCGCTTCGAATCCGAAGGAGTGACAACAGAACGTGGGGAGCAGCTGTTCGCCCTCGAGCTCAAACCCGAGTTATGCGGCAAGCTGGAATATCGAATCCGGCTGTTTCCACAACATGAGTTGCTCACCCACCCGTTAGAACTCGGCATGATGCGCTGGCTGTAGCGCGCGGCTAATCAAGCTTGTTCAGCGTTGACAGTGGGAAGGGCGAGACATAGCATTACGCCCGCCGGCGGTCCTGCCATTACCTATAAATTATCGGGAGAAATTCATGCGTGTTTCGCTTTGGAGCGCTTTGTCCGCCGCCGCTGTTGCATCGTTGTTTGCCCTTTCGTCGGCGGCTGCCGATGCAATACGCATCGGCCTGATCAGCGAGATCACGGGTCCAAACGCCGAAGCCGGAAGTTACACCCTGAACGGTGCGAAGCTTGCCGTCGAGTCGCTCAACAAGAAAGGCGGGATTCTGGGCAAGCAAGTCGAACTGGTGATCGAGGACAATCAGTCGACCAATCCCGGCACGGTGCTGGCGTTCTCGAAACTAGGCGGCAACAAAGATATACCGGCAATCATCGGGCCGATCCGCAGTACCCAGATCCAGGCGGCATCGCCTTCCATCCAGAAAGCCGGCATTCCGACCATGATCGGCGGGACTGATCCAAGTCTCACGCATGTCAATAATCCATGGGTATTCCGCTGCCGCCCGAACGACACCTTTTCATCGCGCGTTATCGCCGATTTCGGCGTCAACAAGCTGAAGCTCAAGAAATGGGCCATCGTGCATTCGACTGATGCATTCGGTTCAGGCGGACAGAAGGCGCTGACCGAGGTGTTGAAGTCGCTCGGCGTGGAACCGGTATTGATCCAGGGCTATACCAACAACTCGCAGGACTTCACGCCGGTGGTGCTTGCCATCAAGAAGTCAGGCGCCGATGTGATCGGCACCTATATGACCAATTCACAGGATCTCGGCATATTCGCCAAGCAACTGCGTCAGCTCGGCGTAGCCTCCACCTGGATTGGCTCGCCCTCCATTGTGACCGACACGGCGATGAAGCTGGCAGGTGATGCACTGCATGGCACGTATGGCATAGCCGATTTTAATCCGGATGCCAATGCCGAAGCCAACGTGTTCGCGAGCGCGTACCGCGGCAAGTACAATCTGGAACCGGATGTCTATTCGAGCTGGGCCTACGATGCGCTGAACGTCATCGCCGCTGCGATGAATACAGCGAAGAGCACCAAGCCGGACGACATACGCAAAGCGATACTGGCACTGAGGAACTGGAAGGGCGTCGAAGGCAACTATACTTTCGACGAAAACGGCGATGGCCTGCGCGGTTACAACATCGTCAAGAATGAAGGCGGCAAGGTCAAGTTCGTCGAACACATCGACATCGCCAAATAAAGCGCGCCAGCAGCACGTCCCTGTGGTAAACGGCAGCGGACGGATGAACAAGGGGGACGACGCGTTGTGGACGCGCTAGCCAACAATCTGCAGGTGTTGTTTCAGGGCCTCGCGCTCGGCAGCATCTATGCACTGGTCGCGCTGGGTTTTGTACTGATCATCCGCGCGACTAACGTCGTCAACTTTGCGCAGGGTGATTTCGCCATGCTGGGCGCCTACATCATGGTCGCCTTCCTGATCGGTCTCGGCATGCCTTACTGGCTGTCTTTCCTGCTAGCCCTGATCGGCATGGGCGTGTTCGGTTTGGTTTTTAATTACGGCGTGTACTTTCCGCTGCGCAATCGCGGCTTTCTGCCAGTCATCATCTCCACGCTCGGTGCATCGATTTTTCTGCAGAACAGCGTGCTTGCGCTGTTCGGTGCACAGCCCAAACGCATGGACAATGTGATTCCGGGCGGCATCCAGATCGGCTCCGTGTTCCTTGACAGCCAGTATCTGGTCATTCTGGCCGTGACAATGATCATGGTGACGTTCCAGTACTTCTTCTTCGAGCACACCATGCTCGGCAAAAAACTGCAGGCGACGTCACAGGACAAAGACATGGCGCGGCTGCTCGGCATCCCGGTCGCGCTCATGATCGCCATCACTTTTGTTTACAGTGCCGCGCTGGGCGGACTGGCCGGCGTGCTGGTCGGCCCGGTGCTGTTCGTGTCCATCGGCATGGGATCGATCATCGCGCTCAAAGCCTTTGCCGCGACCATCATTGGCGGTTTCGGTGATGTCAAAGGAGCGATCGTGGGAGGGCTGTTCATCGGCGTCATCGAAAGCTTCGCCGCTTTTTATATATCGGTCCCCTATAAGGATGCGTACGCGTTCCTGATGCTGTTCCTGGTGCTGATATTCCGGCCACAGGGCTTCTTCGGCGAAAAGGTCTCCGAAAAAGCATGAGCACCCAAATCATGGCAGCTCCGCGCAAACGCCGGCTATCGCTGTGGCCGTTGCTGGTTTTTGCAGTGGCTATCGCAGTCCCGTTGCTGCCTTACTACACCAACGTCAGCCATTTCGTGTTGTCGATGTTCATGCAGGCAACGACATACGCGATTGCCGTGTTGGGCATGGTAGTGGTGTTGGGTTACACCGGACAAATCAACCTCGCGCAGGCCGCATTCTTCGGTTTCGGTGCGTATGGCGTGGCCCTGGGCACGGTCAGCCTGGGTCTGTCGTTCTGGACTTCGCTGGCGTTAGGCATCGCCGTGGCCGGCCTTGCGGGCGGTATTCTCGGCCTGACGACCTTGCGCCTCGGCGGGCATTATCTGGCCATGATTACGATCAGCTTCCAGCAAATTTTTGATCTGGTGGCGGTCAACTGGATCGAGGTAACGCACGGGCCTGATGGCATTGCCGGCATCGGTCGCCCATCGCTGTTTGGCCGCGAACTCGTGGACGACCGCGCCTACCTGCTGCTGTGCTCAGCAGTCTTGTACGCAATGATGGCCGCAGTCTGGTATTTGCCCCAGACGCGGCTCGGTCGCGCCATGCGCGGCGTGCGCGAAAACGAACTCGCCGCGGAAGTCATTGGCGTGCATACGTTGAGAACCAAAGTCATCGCTTTCACGCTGTCCGCAGCGCTCGGCGGGGTCGGCGGGGGGCTCTATGCCGGCGGCTTTGCCTACATCAGCCCGGACAACTTTAACTTCCAGCGCGCCGTCGAGTTCCTGTCGATGGTGCTGCTCGGCGGCGCGCAGTCGCCGTTCGGCGGTGCACTGGGCACCACGCTGCTGATTCTGCTGCCGGAATGGTTGAAGGAAATGCCCCCCAGCCTGCAGTTCATCAAGGATGTGTACCTCGCGATCTATGGCTTGGCCGTCATTCTGATCATGGTATTCATGCCAGAGGGCATCTGGGGACTGCTGCGCAGAAACTGGATGAAGCTCACGCGGGAAATACCGGTTGATACGTCGGGTATCAAGCCGCTGAATCTTGATATCGCGGTCACCGATGGCACACCGCTGCTCCGGCTTGAAGGCCTGCAAAAATATTTTGGCGGCCTGCGCGCGGTGGATGGCATCGACTTGCAGATCGCACGCGGAACCGTGCATGCCTTGATCGGACCGAACGGATCGGGGAAAACGACTACGCTGAACGTCGTCAATGGGATCTATAGACCGACCGGCGGTCGCATCATCGTCGATGGTAACGATGTCACGCAGATGTCGCCGCATCAGCGTGCCGGATATGGTCTTGGCCGCACCTTCCAAAACATACGGCTGTTCCCGAGCATGTCGGCATTGGAAAACGTGATTGTCGGCGCGCAACGGGACAATAATCCTATAGCACCCGGCGCGCAGGCGCTGCACGCGCGCGCTATGTCGGCACTGCAGTTCGTGGGACTCCAAGATAAGGCAAATGCCATTGTGCGCGGGCTGCCGTACGGTCATCAGCGCCTAGTCGAAATTGCGCGTGCGTTGGCCGGACATCCAAAGCTGTTGCTGTTGGACGAACCGGCAGCCGGACTCAACCAAACGGAAAAAATGGAGCTCGTGCAGTTGCTCAAGAAACTGCGCAGTGGACACGGATTGACGGTTTTCCTGATTGACCACGACATGGGATTGGTCGAAAAAGTATCTGACCGCATCACGGTGCTGAATTTCGGCAAAAAGATTGCCGAAGGTACACCTCAGGAAGTGCTGCGGCACCCGGACGTCATCGCCGCATACCTGGGAGACAGCAATGCCGCTGCTTGAGCTCAAAAACGTGGCCAGCTACTACGGCAGCGTGCAAGCGCTCACGCGCGTGAGCTTGCGCGTCGAACAAGGCGAAGTCGTTACGCTGCTCGGCGCCAATGGTGCCGGAAAAAGCACCACATTGCGTACCATCTCCGGGCTGCTGAGGCCGGCAAGCGGGGAGGTGTGGTTCGAGGGGCAGCCCATCCACGGGATGTCAGCCGAGAAGATCGTTCGCCTCGGCATTTCCCATGTGCCGGAAGGGCGCCGGATTTTTCCAGGGCTCACCGTGCGTGAAAACATCATGCTCGGCACATCCAACCGCGGCCGTTTGCACAAGAAACAAATGGATGAAGAGATCGAGGAAATGTTCGAGATCTTTCCGGTCATCAAACCCTTCGAGCATGCTCTGGGCTGGACGCTGTCTGGCGGCCAGCAACAGATGCTCGCGGTGGCGCGCGGGCTCATGGCGAAACCAAAATTGCTGTTGCTTGACGAACCATCGCTTGGCCTTGCCCCTGTCGTCGTGCAGCAGTTATTCGCGACCATCCGGATTATCCACGCCCGGGGCACCACCATTTTGCTGGTCGAGCAGAACGCGAATATGGCCTTATCCGTTGCGAATCGCGGATACGTGCTCGAGACCGGTGAGATGAAAGTGGAAGGTTCCCCGCAGGAACTGCTTGGCAACGAAGAGGTCCGCGCGGCTTATCTGGGCGGCCACGGCTGACCGGCCCGCGCCGTTTTCCAGACGGCGTTACACTCACGCATCCACGGTGGCACGGGAGACACGTCATCGCCTTTCGACCGATTGCTCTGCTGCTCACCCTGCTTTGCCTCACGGCCATTGCACAAACTACAACGGTAGAGGAAGTGCGCAAGCGGTGGCCGGATTTGCGTTATCTCGATCCTGGCCAGATTCGCGAATTGCCGGCCGCGGTGCGTAGAGATCTTGAAAAACTCGAGTGCCGCATTCCAAAATTCCTGAAGTGGGACGCGCGGCATAACGTGATCCAGGGACAGTTCTTCAAAGCCGGACAGCACGACTGGGCGGTGTTGTGTGAAACGCGCGACAGGAGCGGAATTCTGCTCTATCCCGGCGGAGCCGCTACGGACCTTCCGATGCTGTATCCGCAACCGGTTAATCCAGCCCGCACGATCCATACCGTCAGCATGTTCGTTTTGCAGAAGCGGGCGATACGCGATCATCCCGAAGCAGCACCGCCATCCATCGACCATGATGGCATTGAAGACGGGCCTATCCAGCAGCCTGGCCGCGTACTTTACTTTCAGAACGATGAATGGACGGAGTTAGTCAATTGAAACGCGTATGCGTATTTTGCGGTTCCAATCCCGGGCTGCGCGCTGACTACCGCATTACTGCCCAAAGCTTGGCAGTTGCCCTGGCGCGCCACAACTTTGGTTTGATTTACGGCGGTGGGAATGTCGGTTTGATGGGGCATATTGCAGACGCGATGCTGCAGGCCGGCGGTGAGGTCATCGGGGTGATTCCACGCGCGTTGCGTGACAAGGAGGTCGCGCACCAGGGCGTCACCGAATTGCGTGTCGTCGACACCATGCATCAACGCAAGGCGATGATGAATGAACTGTCCGACGCGTTCATCGCGCTGCCGGGTGGCTTCGGTACGCTGGACGAATTTTTTGAAATCTTGACGTGGTCGCAACTGGGTATCCATGCCAAGCCGTGCGGCCTGCTGAACGTGGCCGGCTATTACGACAGCCTGTTGGCAATGCTGGACCACGCGGTCGCCGAAGGCTTTTTGTGGCCGGCTCACCGGCGTATGGTCATTGCAGAGAACGATGCCGAGGTCCTGCTGCAGCAGCTCGCGAAGGCCGCTTGCGTATCCTCACCAGATAAATCCACCACAGCGGGAAACTTTTCCTGAGTCCGGCGTCAAATTGTGCGCGGCACGCTGATTATGGGATAGTCCGCCATTTTTTCGTTTCACCATACCCTTAGAGAGGAATAACGATGAAGAATACCTTGCTTTCAGTCAGCCTTGCAGCACTGCTATCCGGGCTGGCCAGCAGCTCAGCCATGGCATTGGAGCAGCGCCCCGTTCTGTCATTGGATGTGGCCAGGAAAATGGCCGCCGCGTGCGAATCCAAGGCGAAACAGGAGAACTGGAAGATGAACATTGCCATCGTCGATAGCGGCGGCAATCTGAAATTTTTCCTGAGGCAGGATGATGCGTTTCTGAAGAGCATCGAGATCGCGCAGCTCAAAGCTGGCACTTCCGCGGGCTTTCCGTTTTCGACCAAGCAAATCGGCGAAATCACGGCCAAGGTGCCGGGCATTGCCTATGTTCCTGGCATCGTGACATTCGAAGGCGGCTTGCCGATTTTGACTGCGGACGGCAAGCAAGTCGGCGCCATCGGCGTGTCAGGAGGCACCGCCGAGCAGGACGGTCAGTGCGCTCAGGCAGGAATTGATGCGGTCAAGAACGAACTGAAGTAAGTCGGGCGAAAAAAAGCCCGGCTTAAGCCCGGGCTTTTTTAAAGGTATCAATCAGAAGGCGTCCGCAGTATGCGCAATGCGGCGCAGGCCGCGCCAAAGCCATTGTCGATGTTCGTCACCACCAGGCCGGAAGAACAGCTCGCGAGCATGGCTCGCAATGCGGTTTCACCTCCGGCGGCAACGCCATAGCCGACGGAAGTCGGCACGCCAATTACGGTACTCGCAACGAGCCCGCCGATTACTGTCGGCAGCGCCGCATCCATTCCGGCAACCGCAATGACGACTCTGGCAGCGCGGATCTCCTCGATGCGCTCCAGCAGACGCCAAAGTCCGGCTACGCCAACGTCATTGATCTGAGTGCAAGGTTCACCGTAGAAGCCAAGCGTGCGAGCAGCTTCCCGCGCGACAGCCACGTCGGAAGTACCGGCGGCCACGACTGCGACCTGCATCTTGGTTCTGACTTCATGTGTTCCCCCAAAGTACCCGGTGCGTGACAGCGGTTCATAATCGATGGCCGCGCGGTGAACATCGGAAAGCCCGGCAATTTGCTCGGGCAGCAGGCGCGTGAGCAGGATGCGTCGTCCTTTTGCCTGTACCTGCTGCAGAATAGCGGACAGATGCTGCACTGACTTCGACGCACACATGACGGCCTCATCCAGCCCGGTGCGGGCATCACGCGCAAAATCCAGCATGACATCTTTATGCAGCGTCATCGTGGCGATTACCTCAGGCAGCGTCGCGTTGCAAACGAACCAGGAACGCGCTGCCGGTGCGATAGGGCGCAAACGATACCGGGTATTCGAATCCGCCATCCCGGAATAAATCAGCAACCCGACCCTCGATCGCAGTGCGTCCGGCTGCTGCAAGCGCTGCGAGATTGTGCTCGTCCAGCTCGATTACTACACGGTGCGCGCGCACGCGGCAACGTACCGTTCCGGGCGCAAGCGCTTGCGATACCAACAATTCGGCTGCATGCACCAGCTTCAGCATATCGGGATCGATCGCGATACCGGTTTCGATGCGACTGGACAGGCACGGCGCCGCCGGCAATTCCGCGACGTCGCCCAAGCCGAGATGGCGTGCGATCGCGCGCACCGTTGGTTTATCAATGCCAGCTTCGACAAACGGATGGCGCACGCCGTGGTTCTTTGCCGCATCCAGCCCCGGCCGGTACTCCGCCAGATCGTTCAGATTGGTGCCGGCGATGATTTGCGCGCTCGATCGCGGCGCAAGGGCCGCGTACAGGTTGGTCTTGCAGTAAAAGCAGCGGTTTACCGGGTTACTGCGATAGTGCGCATCCTCGAACTCACCCGCGTCGAGGACCGATAACTTCCAGCCATCGCGCGCCGCGAGTTCGCGAACCCGAGCGGTCGCTTCTGCCGGTACTGCTGCCGACACAGCATGAAACATTTCGACTTGCCCGGACAAAGTGCGATGGGCAACTGTTGCCAGCGTCAGGCTGTCTACCCCGCCACTGACCGCGACCGCCACGCGGCCGATGGCGATCAGCACCGCTTCCAGCCTTGCCAGTGCGTCAGCGATGTTGTTCACGAACGCTCCTTACGCAAGACTACTTGTTCCGCCTCTCGCTGCAGGCGTTCACGTTCTGCACGACCGCCAATTACATTCAACAAATCGTCAGCTTCAACCTTGGCGGTCTTGCGTCCGAGTCGTTCCGTTACCTTGACGCGCATCTGCCGGCCAGCGGCTTCCACCGCCGTACTGGCGCGCGCCAGCTTGCGTCGCTGCATGATCTGATAGCGCAGCCCGATGGTGGTGGTTTCGCTGAAGCACGCGTCGAAGACGCTTTCCAGGTTAGCAATCTCAGCGAGCAACTGAATATGCATGGTCAGTCTGCCCTTTTTGCCGAAGGCCGGGGTTTGCAGCGCATCCAGCACAGACGGGTGCGCCCGCAGCTTGTCCAGCGCGATCGCAAGATCTTCGGGTGTCTGGTCGTCCACTTCGAACTGCACCTGCGCAACTTCGTCGCTGCCATGGCTTTCCCGGGCTTCGTCGAAAGCAAGTACACGCAGGACATTGCTGATGCCGCGAAATGTGCGCGTGCCAAAACCGATGCCGGTGCGCAGCAGGCGGCGAGGGCGCCGAGCGGGTGCCTGCGTGCAACCCAGATGCCGCAGGATTGCGGCGCCTGTAGGCGTTACGCGCTCGCCCTCGAGGCCATCATCGGTAAACTCGAATTCCCGAAGCAATAGCACCGTCGCCGGTGAAGGTACAGGCAGCATGCCGTGTGCCGTTTTAACCGTGCCGCGGCCAAGCGGCAGGGTACTGACCGACCAAGTCGCGCTCAACGCCTCAATCAGATATGCGGCACCGACAATGTCGGCAATCGAATCCCATTCGCCGAGTTCATGGAAACTGACCGTATCAACTTCTTTGCCATGCACCGTTGCTTCGGCTTCCGCCAGCACGGTGAAAATTGCGATGGCGTGATCGCGCACGGCTGGCGTCAAGCCACAGGCCTGCAGCTGCGAACGAATGTCGGCGAACGGCGTGTGCGGGTGGTGATGAGCCGCCACCAGCGATTCAGCTGCGCGCGGCTCGATGACCCGGAAACGCAGACCAGTGAGCGCGTGATCCTGATGCTCCGCGAAACCGACATGAACTTCGGCCGGAAGACCCGCTGCACGGATTGCGGCCAACATGCCGTCGCGTTGATCCGGAAATGCATCGAGCATGGCGGCGATAAACATATCGCCGGCTACGCCACCCACCGCGTCGAGATGAATATGCATGCCCGGACGGCCGACCGATCGCAGCGCTTTAGGCCGCTGCGTGCTCCCGTTGCTTGCCCAGCATCGGATACAGATTGCCCTTGGCGTCGAATTTGAAAGCTTCCGGGCTGCCGACGATCTCGAATTGCGATGGGTTTGCTTTGATGATCGGCAGCATCGGCTCGGAAACATGGATATCCATGATTTCCAGGGTCGTCGCGATACGCACAATTTTGGTGTCCTGCGGCTTGACCCTGACCACGGTTTTAACCGCCAGCCGGATGGCTTCTTCGTCAGTGTTCATGATGATGGGAATCGCACCTCCATCGAGATACGTCGATGTAATGATATTGGCGTAAGTCTTGGCGACGTCGAGTTCCTTGTACAGCTTCATGGTCGTGACATCCGCGCCGCCGATGCCGCACGCATTGCCGTGCGTTTCGGGCGTCAGTCCGAGCACGGCAATTTTCTTGACGAAGGGCTTCATATTCCATTCAATGAAGCGGCAGTTGCGTCCGGTAATGTTGGGATCCATGCCGGAACCGGAAATATTCTTGCCGATTTTCTCGACCACCAGCACATCAATTTCGTCAAACTGCAGGCGTGGCATGAGTTCTTTTGCTCTTGCCAGCAATACCGGTTCGCGCGCAAAAATCTGCTCTGACGGAACGATCTCGATGATCGCAGTCTCGTCCGCGGCGTTTTCCACCATCGCGACTCCGAACAGCACGTTCTTTTTGGCCAGGATAAGTTTTGCCGTCTTCGGCAACAACTCGCCGAACATGTCCATGCCATAGGTATGCAGCGTTGTGGCGCCGATGATCTTGCCCATGCCGATCGTCAGCATTTTGACAATGCCGGATTCAATCGGCGCGCGGAAATTGGTGTGTGGCTTCACGCGCGGGATGATGACCACAGCGTCGGCCTCGGCTGCCTGCTTGTCCATGTAGACCGGCATGCCATCGTCTAGCCTGCCCAGCTCCACCACGTCCATGCTGGACTTGACCGGACAGCCGACATAACTTTCGGTAATGCCGTAGCCCTCCAGCACTTCACGCTGCCCTTCGGCAGTGGCTCCGCCATGACTGCCCATGGCCGGGAAGATGAACGGCTTGGCGCCGAGCGCCTTGAGTTCGCTGACAACCGCTTTGGCGCATTCGGCGATATTGTTAATGCCGCGCGAACCGCAGCCCACGGCGATGGTCATGCCCGGTTTGACCTTGCTGCGTACTTCAGGGCGCTGGAATTGCTCGACGATCGTCCTGGTGACGCTGTCGAGTTTCTTGGTCGCGAACTTCTGGCGTACGTGCACCATGCGGGGCAGGGCGATGTCGAGTCCGCCGGCCATGTTGACTTCGATGCGATCACCGATCATTTCAGCCTCCTCCAGTGTGTCATTTGGCGCCGCTGACCGTGTCGCAACGGCCGTGCAGCGAAGAATTCCATTTTACTCCAGTGCGCCGGTCGCTAGCCAACCGGGAGCATGCGGTAAAGATCGAGGTATTGCCGTGCACGCGCTTCCCAGCTGAAATCGCGCTGCATGCCATTTTTTTGCAATTGTCTCCAGCTTCTCTGTTCGCCATAGACGCCGGCGGCCCGGCTACAGTTCCGCAGCATGGTCACCCCATCCAGCGGCGAGAACACAAAACCGGTTGCTGTGCGGTCCTTAAGCGTCGCAGGGGTGCAGTCGACCACCGAATCAAGCAGTCCGCCGGTGCCGTGCACCAGGGGTGGCGTGCCATAGCGCTGGCTGTACATCTGGTTTAGTCCGCACGGTTCGAAGCGCGAAGGCATGGCGAAAATATCCGCTCCGGCCTCGATCTGGTGCGACAGGCTTTCGTCGAAACCGATCTGTACGGCAATCTGACCGGGATGATCGGCGGCGAGCTGCTGGAAGCGAGTCTGCAACAGTGGATCACCGGATCCCAGCACTGCCAGTTGCGCCGGCAACTGCACGAGCTGCGCCGCGATGTCCGCCAGTACGTCGAGCCCTTTTTGCCCGGTCATGCGGCTTACCGAACCAAACAGCGGCGTAAGCGGAGCATCCTGTAATCCCATGCGCACTTGTAGCGCGCGCTTGTTGTCCTGCTTGGCCGCCAAACGGGAAGCGTTGTAATAGCGCTCGATGTAGGGGTCCGATTCCGGATCCCAGGTGTCGATATCGATGCCATTAAGGATGCCGGTCAACACATCGGCCCGATGCGATAGCAAACCCTGCAGTCCCATGCCTAGCGGCTCGGTCTGGATTTCGCGCGCGTAGCTAGGGCTTACCGTAGTGATGCGATCCGCAAACTGCAGTCCGCCCTTCAGAAAAGATAGATTGCCGTAAAACTCCACGCCGTCAATCGTGAAGGCTTGCGGAGGCAAGCCGAGGCGGTTGGCGCTCTGCTGCGGGAAAATACCCTGGAACGCGAGATTGTGAATCGTCATCAGCGTGCGCGCGCGCGGACCCTGCACGTAATTCAGATATACCGGTGTAAGGCCCGTCTGCCAGTCGTTGCAATGGACGATATGCGGCCGCCACGCAGCAAACGGCGAACTGGATGTCGACAGCAAAGCGCCTACGTAAGAAAACAGGCCAAAGCGCAGATCGTTGTCGGGCCAATCCACGCCGCTGCTATCCTGATAGGGGCCGCCGGGGCGATCGTAGATCGAGCACTCCACAACCAGCAGCGGCAACCCGGATGGCAGCTTCGATGCCACAAGGCTGGCGGCGGGAACCCCTGGCAGTCCAGGCAAGGCGGCAACGCGACTCTTGGTTTTGAGAGCGTCCATGACTTGTGGATACCCCGGCAAGAGCACGCGCATATCCAGGCCCAGCGCACTCAAGGCAACCGGCAGTGCAGCGCTGACATCCGCAAGGCCGCCGGTCTTAATGAGCGGCGCGACTTCCGAAGTCGCGAACAACACTTTCAGTTTCTCGCTGACGGCCATTTGTTATTTTTATCGTTGAAGAATAACTCCAGTATCTGGATTGCGCCCGGTAAACGCTAGACATCGTGCCTAAGTTGACCGCAGTAGCTGGGCCCAGCGCGCCAGGGACAATTGCCGGACCAACGGCTTAGGCGCAGGCATGTCCTCTCATGATTTGTCACACCGAAGGATCAGCGCACCCAATGGAGGCAATGTGATGTCAGCCGATTGGCCATGCCCCATCCAGGGAAACGGCTGCGATTGAATGATTCCGGCATTGCCGGAGTTCGAGCCGGCATAGAAAGAAGAATCACTGTTGAATACCTCGCGCCACGCACCGGCTTTGGGCAGGCCGACGCGATAACCGTGCCGCGGTACAGGGGTGAAGTTCAACGCGACCACCACGCCTGAATCATCGCGTGCGCGGCGTTCGAAGCACAGCACTGATTGGTCAGCGTCATTGCAATCAATCCAGCGAAAGCCCTCCGGCTGGAAATCCAGCTCATGCAATGCGGCTTCATCCCGGTAGAGGCGGCAAAGATCGCGCATCATGGTCTGCACGCCATGATGCCAGGCGATGCCAAGCAGGCCCCAATCGAGCTCCGCGCCGGCGCGCCATTCCCGACCTTGCGCGAATTCATTGCCCATGAAATTCAGCTTCTTGCCAGCCGAGGCAAACTGGTAAGCGATCAGCAGCCTGACATTGGCGAATTTCTGCCAGGCATCTCCCGGCATCTTGGATAACAGCGAACCTTTGCCGTGCACTACTTCGTCATGTGACAGGGGCAGCAGGAAATTTTCGCTGTAAGCGTAGAGTTGGCCAAAGGTGAGCTGATTGTGGTGAAACCGGCGATGCACCGGATCGTTTCTCATGTAGGACAGAGTGTCGTTCATCCATCCCATATTCCATTTCATGGAAAACCCCAGCCCGCCCAGGTAAACCGGCCGCGAAACCATGGGCCAGGCGGTCGATTCTTCGGCACAGGTCAGCGCCCCGGGGAAATCGCGATGGATCATGACATTCAATTCGCGCAGGAAGGCGATGGCTTCAAGGTTTTCACGACCCCCGTGCACGTTCGGAATCCACTCCCCGGCCTTGCGGGAGTAGTCGAGATAAAGCATCGAGGCCACTGCGTCCACACGCAAGCCATCGAGATGGCATTCCGCCAGCCAATAGTGCGCGCTTGATAGCAGGAAGCTTTTTACCTCCTTGCGGCCATAATTGAAAATGTGCGTGCCCCAGTCCTGATGGAATCCCAGGCGCGGATCCTGATGCTCGTACAGCGCGGTCCCGTCAAAACGCGCCAGCGAGAACGCGTCAGTCGGAAAATGCGCCGGCACCCAGTCCAGAATGACGCCGATGCCGCTCTGGTGGCATGCGTCCACAAAGTCCTTGAACGCATCGATTTGACCAAACCGGCTGGTCACCGCGAAATATCCTGTGGTCTGGTAACCCCAGGATTCATCCAGCGGATGTTCGGATACGGGCAACAATTCGATATGCGTGAATCCCATTTCGACGACATAAGGAATCAGGCTCTGCGCCAGTTCCGCGTAGGTGTAGAAGCGTCCGTCCGGGTGGCGGCGCCACGAGCCGGCGTGTACCTCGTAGATATTGATGGGGGCATGAAGCCAGTCCCAACTGGATCGCCTGCCCATCCATTCCTCGTCACGCCAGACGTAGCCGTTCGCGACCACTTGCGCGGCCGTACCGGGACGCAGTTCGTGCGCGCGGGCATACGGATCGGTCTTGACGAACACTTCACCGGTACTGCGGTTGCGGATCTCGTATCGGTACAGTGCGCCAACTTCGATGCCGGGGATGAACAACTCCCAGACTCCGCTTAAGCCATGCGAGGACATCGGGTTGGTGCGACCGTCCCAGCGGTTGAATTCGCCGACGACACTGACCCGTGCCGCATTCGGCGCCCAGCAGGCAAAACGCACGCCGCTGACCCCGTCACGCTGCTCCACATGGCTGCCAAGCATGCGATACGCTTGCTCCAGCCGCCCCTCATTGAACAGATACAAATCGTCCGCGCCGATGGCCGGCGCGTAGGTGTACGGGTCTACGGTCTCGAATTCGCTGCCGGATTCTTTTACCTTCAAAGTGACCGGACGTGGTGGCGATTCACGTCCCTGCCAAGCGAAGATGCCCAGAGGATGGATGCGCTTCATGGCCGCGAAACCGTTCTGGGTGCGTACTGTTATGCTGCTGGCGTAAGGCCGGAACACACGCAGCGACCAGTCCGGACCGGCACGATGCAAGCCGAGCACGCTGAACGGATCATGGTGACGAGCCTGCGCCAAAGCGTCGAGATCGTCGGCGGCAGGCAATTGCACGGTGGCAGTCATCGTGGCGGGAAGGACAGCGTTTGGAAACTGGATTTCGTGACGACAGGCGCGCTCACCCCTATTATAAGCAGAGCACTGCGCTTGCGGACTTTCTTTGATACTGGCGATGAACCGGACAGCAGGTGGCGCGGTCGGTTTAGGCATGGGCGCAGGCGTAAAGGCGACATCCCGAAATCCGCTCGTTTGATGCATCAGGAACCTTATGATTGACACCGACCTGAATGTCCGCTTCGTCAGCTTGCTGACCAAGAACACCTACGCGCTCGTCTTGGCGGGCGGCCGCGGAAGCCGGCTGAAGAATCTGACCGACTGGCGCGCAAAACCGGCCGTGCCGTTCGGTGGCAAATTCCGCATTGTCGATTTCCCGATGTCCAATTGCGTAAATTCCGGAATTCGCCGCATCGGCGTCGCTACGCAGTACAAATCGCACAGCTTGATCCGTCACATCCAGCGCGGCTGGAGCTTCCTGGATGGACGTTTTGAGGAGTTCGTGGATATCCTGCCCGCTTCGCAGAGAACTGCAGAAGAAAACTGGTATCTCGGCACAGCGGATGCTGTTTACCAGAATCTGGACATTCTGCGCGCCTATGGTCCGGACTACATCCTGGTGCTGGCCGGCGACCACATTTACAAAATGGATTACGGCAAAATGCTGGCGTATCACGTCGCCAAGAATGCAGACATGACGGTCGCGTGCCTGGAAGTGCCGCGGATGGAAGCCACGGCATTCGGCGTCATGCACATCGACGAAGACTGGCGGGTCACGGATTTCGTGGAAAAGCCTGCCGATCCCCCATCCATACCGGGGCGGCCTGACATGGCGCTGGCCAGCATGGGTATTTACGTGTTCAATGCGCCGTTTCTGTATGAGCAACTTGTGCGCGACACCGCAACGCCGAATTCCAGTCACGATTTTGGCAAGGACCTCATCCCGCACGTGGTGCCACGCTATGGCGTTTACGCGCAGCGGTTCGACGATAGCTGTGTCGGCCAGGGCGGCCAGCCAGCCTACTGGCGGGACGTCGGGACGGTGGACGCCTACTGGGAGTCGAACCTGGATCTCACGCGCGTCACTCCGGATTTGAACATGTACGACAAGGACTGGCCGATCTGGACGCACCAGGAACAATTGCCGCCTGCAAAGTTTGTGTTCGACGATGAGGGTCGCCGCGGCTCCGCGGTGGATTCGGTCGTATCCGGCGGATGCCTGATCAGCGGAACTTCAATCAAGCGCTCATTGCTGTTTTCGAACGTGCGCGTGCACAGCTACGGCAGCATCGAAGACTCGGTGATACTGCCCGAGGTCATCGTGAATCGGCACGTCAAACTCCGCCGCACGATCGTGGACAAGGGTTGTGTACTTCCGGAGGGGCTCACGGCAGGGTGCAATCCCGATGACGACCGGCGGCGATTCCATATCTCGGAGGGCGGCATCACACTGATCACTCCCGAAATGCTAGGGCAGGAAGTCCTCCATCAGCGGTGAACAGTCAGTCAAAACGCACCGTCAGCCGTTTCACTCACTCATGTTATGAACGCCGAGAAAAAGCTCGACCTGGCCATCCTATGGCACATGCATCAACCGGACTTCCGTGACCATGCCACCGGACAGTTCTTGCAACCGTGGGTGTATTTGCACGCCATCAAGGATTACAGCGACATGGCCGCACACCTGGAAGCGCACCCGGGTGTGCGCGTTACGCTGAACTTCACGCCGGTATTGCTCGACCAGTTGGAGGACTACACCGAGCAGTTCGCGACCGGGCAATTTCGCGACCCGCTGCTGCGTCTGCTTGGACAATCGAACCTGGAGCAGATTGATGCCTTTGAACGCAATCTGGTCCTGACGGCATGCTTCAAGGCTAACCACCAGAAGCTGATCGATCCGTATCCGGCCTACAAAAGACTGCTGGAATTCGCGCGTCTCGCGCAGCAGCAAGGTGATGCCGGCGCAGGGTATCTTTCGGCTGCGTATCTCGGTGATTTGTTGAGCTGGTATCACCTGTCCTGGATGGGTGAAACGGTGCGACGCGACAACCCGCTGCTGCCAGCGCTGATTGCCAAAGGGCATGGTTTTTCGCCGGACGATCGCACGCAATTGCTCAAAATCATCGCGCACGAAGTGGGGCAAGTTATTCCGCGTTATCGCAAGTTGTTCGAAGCGGGACGCATCGAACTGACGACCACACCGGAGTACCACCCGATCGGGCCATTGCTCCTGTCGTTCAAATCTGCGCTTGAAGCGGCTCCCGGTTCGTCCCTGCCGCAGTGTCCAAATTATCCGGGTGGCCAGGAACGCGCGCGCGCCCAGACGCAAGCCGCGCAACAGAGTCATGCGAAGCGTTTCGGCCGGCAACCCAGGGGGATGTGGCCTGCTGAGGGCGCGGTGTCGAGCGATTTTGCGCATTTGCTGGCAAAGGCCGGGTGCGAATGGATTGCAAGCGGCGAAGGCGTTTTGCTTAACAGTCTTAAACAAAGTGGCGGCACGGCAGCCGAGCGGGCCCAGTATCTATACCGGCCTTACTGCCTGCAGAATAATGAGGCCAGCATTACGTGTTTCTTTCGCGACGATCGGCTGTCCGACCTGATCGGGTTTGAGTATGCGAAATGGCATGGCAAGGACGCCGCCGAACACTTCGTCGCAACACTGTCGGACATTGCAAAGGAAGCGACAGGCCAGCAGCCGCCAGTGGTGAGCGTGATACTGGACGGCGAAAATGCCTGGGAGTATTACCCCTACAATGGATACTATTTCCTGGACGAGCTTTACAGCGCGCTGGAAGGCCATGGCGAAATAGCGACCACGACTTTTACGCAATTGCTCGATCAAAAGCGCGAGGCCGCCCCGCTGCCTGCATTGGTGGCCGGAAGCTGGGTATACGGAAACCTGGCGACGTGGATCGGCAACCCTGACAAGAACCGCGCCTGGGATTTTTTGTGCGCCGCCAAGCGCAGTTTTGATTCAGTCGTCTCGAGCGGCCGCTTGGACCGCCAGCAAATGGAAAAGGCCACGCGCCAGCTCGCCGATTGCGAGGCATCCGACTGGTGCTGGTGGTTCGGCGATTACAATCCGGCGGAATCGGTAATCGCATTCGATATGTTATTCCGCAGCAAGCTCACATATCTGTACCAATTGCTGAAACTGCCTGTGCCGGGCGAACTCAGCATGCCCGTAAGCCGCGGCAAGGAGGATTCGGATGCCATCAATGCAATGCGTCGGGCATCCTGAGTGGGCTGGCGCCGTGGAGGTTTTGAATGCTTCGGGCTGCACATCCATGCGCTCCGCGCCACAGAACTCTGGATGTGAAACGACCAGATGAACAAGAACGTTTCGCTGCTCTTCGGTGTACATGCGCATCAGCCAGCCGGCAATTTTCTCGAGGTAATCGACGATGCGCATGCGCGTTGTTACCGCCCTTTCCTCGAAACCGTCCATCGTTATCCGCAGTTCAAATTGTCGGTTCACTTCAGTGGCTGGCTGTTCGATGTGTTGCTGCAGAGATTTCCGCAGGACATGGCGAAGCTGCGCGAGATGGTGGAGCGCGGCCAGGTGGAAATGTTCGGTGGGGGGGACACAGAGCCGGTACTGGCTTCTATTCCAGAACGCGACCGCCGCTCACAGCTCGCGGCCTTGTCCAGCCGGCTGGAAGCATCGTTGGGCCAGCGGCCGGGCGGAGCCTGGCTCACCGAGCGGGTGTGGGAATCATCAGTCTCTTCTGCGCTGGTGGATTCCGCGATTCGCTATGTCACGGTGGACGACTATCATTTCCTTTGCGCCGGCAAGCGCGGCGAGGAACTGACGGGATTTTTTTCAACCGAAGAAAGCGGCAAACGCCTGGACCTTTTTCCGATTTCGGAAGCATTGCGCTACCGCATTCCGTTTTCGACCGCCGGCGAAGCAGTTCAGTACCTGGAGTCGCTCGCGACCGAGTCAGGCACTGCAGCCGCCATCTATTTCGATGATATTGAAAAACTCGGCATCTGGCCGGAAACCTATGAATGGGTCTACGAAAAGCAGTGGCTCAAGCAATTCATTGAAGGCGTGCTCGCCTCGCCAGTCATAGAGCCGGCGCTATATCGCGATTACCATGCTACGCGGCACACCCTCGGCGTGGTCTACCTGCCCACCACCTCGTACATCGAGATGAACGAGTGGTCGCTGAACGCCGACCGCGCCGACCGCTATGCGGAGTTAATCAAGCGGGAGAAAGACCAGAACCACTACGAGCAGACGAAACCATTCCTGCGCGGCGGCATCTGGCGCAATTTCATGTCCCGCTACGCAGAATCGAACTGGATGCACAAGCGCATGCAGCAGCTCTCTGCACGTCTGGCTGTCCTCGGCCCGGCCGCGACGCCGCGCATGCAGCAGCTGTTGCACTTGACTCAAGCCAATGACGCATACTGGCACGGATTGTTCGGTGGTCTTTATTTGCCACATCTGCGCCGCGCGGTATGGAATGCAGTGATAGAACTGGAGGCTTTGCTTGACGCTGCCGCGCCGCGACAGCCGGGCCCGGCCGACCTCGACATGGATGGATGCGATGAGTTCTTCATCCGCACCAGCACCTTGCAGGCCGTGATCCGCGACGATGGATTGGGCGCAGTGCACGAGTTTGATGACTACCGGCTCCGGCACAACTTTGGCGATACGCTGGCGCGGCGCCCCGAGCACTACTACCGCAAGATCCGGGATAACAACGCTTCCCAGGAGCAGCATAAGGCAAAGGGCATAGCTTCTGCGCACGATCGCGTCAACTTCCGCCACCCGGTATCCGCGGAGGATCTCGAGCCTGATGCAGTGCCGCGCGTATTGTTCATGGATCGGCAAAATGGGCGAACAGTCCGATACCGGCAGCCGCAACTTCGGGGCAAGACGATCAAGCTGTCAGCCGACACAATCGAAAAGTCTATCGCGGTGGAAAGCAACCGGCTCAGCGTGGAATACAACATCGACGTGGGGGCGACGCCTTTGCAGACCGAGATCAATCTCGCGATGCCGAGCTGCGACGGTTTTCTAGGCCGTTACGTGCTCGATGGAGAAGTAGCCGGTGGATTTGGCCAATCGTTCACCTGGACTGGCATTACCCGGGTCACGCTCGAAGATCGCGTTCTGCACGGTCGCGTCGTACTGGAATGCAGTCAGCCAGTCACTGTAAGTGCGGTGGCGCACCGTACCGTATCCCAATCCGAGGATGGTTTCGAGAAGATCATGCAAGCCGTCACGCTGAAAGTCATGATGGATGTTGTGCCCGCTGGCCCGTATTCACTTACGCTAATTTCGGAAATTCTGTCCGATTGACATGGCACAGCCGCCAGCGAACATGGTTTATCGCTCGCGCTACTGCGCTTAATCTTTGGAGCTGATGAATGTGGCTGCGCCGTCTGCTGATCGTCACCGTCCTTGCCCTGGTCACGCCTTTGAGTTTCGGCTCGGCCGGCAATCGCGTAACCATTCTGTACGATGCCTTCGGCGAAACAACCGCGCTCACCAAGGATTGGGGATTCGCCGCGCTGGTCGAATATCGCGGGCTGCGCATTCTTTTTGATACTGGCAACAACCCGCAAGTGTTTGCGCACAACGCAGCAGCAGCCGGAGTTGACCTCGGGCATCTCGATTTCGCAATTGTTTCACACCGGCATCTCGACCACGCGGCCGGCTTGTCTTATCTGCTGGCGATTAATCCCGGCGTCAAAATATATGTGCCGAAAGAAGCGTTCGGCAGCTTCGGCAGTTCCCTGCCGTCTGACTTTTACCGCAAACAGGAAACGCTGCCTGCTCCGATGCGTTACTTCGACGGCCGGCCGGATGAGACGCTGCATTTTGGAGCCGCGTGGACCGGCGCCAATTTTGTGCCACTCGACAAGACATCGGAAATCGCGCCGGGGATTTTCATTCTCGCGCTGGTCTCCGATGTGCCCGGCACCAAGGAACTGAGGGAACTGTCGCTGGCCATTAACACAGCACAGGGGTTGGTGTTGATGGTGGGCTGCTCGCATCCAGGCATCGAAAATATCCTTGAGTCGGCCTCAGCGATCAATAGTCATGTGCACATTGTCTTCGGTGGACTTCATCTGCCGGCGGCCCCCGACGAACGCATCAGCAAAGTCGGCGCACTGCTGCACGAGAAGTTCAAGGTAGAGCGCTTGGCCCCGGGCCATTGCACCGGAGAGCCGGCGTTTGCCGCGTTCCGAAAAACCTGGGGGGCGAACTATATTTACGCGGGGCTGGGCACTGTGATCGAGTTGCCATGAGCCGGCTACCAGCCGGCAGTGGCAAGCGCGATTCGAGAGAGGACTGGTCAACGCAAAACAACTTGGACCGAGCTAAAGCATTGTCCGTGCAACGCCACATCGCGTTCGCTGGCAATCCGACCCGAAGTCGTCTATAAATCCGCGAACCTCCAATTTGGAGGACAGCGTCCAGTTTCAAACGGGGAGGCGGAAATGGCGAAGCAAACTTCGCGTCGCGGGTTCCTGAGGTCGTCAGCGCTCGGACTGGGCGCCGGCGTCACAGTGCTTGCGGCTGCGGGCTGCAATAGTGGCGGCACCGCCACCGGGCCGAGCGCAAGCAAACTCAACGAAGTCCTCAAGCGCGGCACGGTGATCGTTGGCACCGGCAGCACTAATCCGCCCTGGCACTTCGAGGACGAAAACGGCAACCTGCAGGGCTTCGACATCGAGATGGCCCGTTTGCTGGCCAAAGGCTTGTTCGATGACCCGGCCAAGGTTCAGTTTGTGCGCCAGGCGTCCGACGCCCGGGTGCCCAATCTGCAGACCGGGCAAGTCGATGTCGTATTTCAGTTCATGACGGTTACCGCCCAGCGCGCCCAACTGGTTGCTTTCTCCATTCCCTACTATCGCGAAGGCGTCGGCACGCTATTGCGCCGGGACAGCGCGCACGCGGGCGCCCTCGATCTTGCCAAAGCGAAAAAAAAGGTCAAAGTGTCGATCCTGCAAAATGTCTATGCGGAGAGCTTGGTGCACGCGGCAATTCCGCAGGCGGAAGTCATGCAGTTCGACTCTGTAGCAAATGCGGTACTCGCACTCGACGCGGGGCGCGTAGAAGCAGCTGCAATCGATGATTCGACTGTGCGTTGGTTGGTGCGCCAAAGCCCGGACAAATACAAATACGGCAACTACGGCTGGTCGCCACAGACCTATGCTGCGGCGGTACGGCAAGGCGACACCGTGTGGCTGAACTTCATCAACACCGTGCTGCACGAAAGCATGACCGGCGTTGATTTCGACGCCTATGCGAGCGGATTTGAAAAATACTTCGGCGTGAAACTAGCTCCGCCGCCAGTGGGTTTCCCGGTCGAATTCGGCTTGCGCCACACGTAGCCTCGTCAGGCCGGAACCATGTACCAGTTCAACTGGCGCCCGGTCTTCGACAATTTCGATTTGCTGCTCAAAGGGCTTGGCCTTGCCATGGCAATTGCCTTGCTGTCATTGGCAATTGGCAGCTTGATTGGACTAGCAGCAGCCTTTGGGCGCACGCAAGGGCCGCATCCCTTGCAGTGGTTGACTGCCGCCTATGTCGAGCTGGTTCGCAATATCCCGCTTCTGCTGATCATCTATTTCGTTTACTTCGGCCTGCCGTTGCTGGGCGTCAGCATGTTCGACAACCTTTGGTCGTTCGTCCTTGCTCTGGCGCTGTATGCCGGTGCCTATCTGACGGAAATTTTTCGCGCCGGTATCGCCGGCGTGGAGAAGGGGCACATTGACGCCGCGCGCTCGCTCGGTATGACCAGGCTCCAGGTGATTCGGCATGTCACGCTGCCCCTGATGGCCCGCATCGTGCTGCCTTCGCTTGGCAATACTCTGATTTCGTTGTTCAAGGATACCTCGGTGGCATCGGCCATCGCCGTCCCGGAACTCACCTATGGTGCCATCCGCATTAACGTAAATACCTGGCGCGTGATCGAGGTTTACCTGGTCGTGGCTGCGCTTTATCTCGCAACCTGTTACACCATCGCGGGATCGCTGCGATGGATCGAGCGCCGTTGGGCAATTGTCCAGTGATGCCGCTGATACTGGCCGGTTTACCGCTGATCCTGCAGGGCCTGCTGGTCACCGTCACGATTTCGCTTGCGGTCCTCCTGCTAGGAACCCTGCTCGGCATTGTTGGCAGCCTATCGCTGCTGTACGGCGCAAATGTTCTGCGCTGGTGCGTACGCATCTATGTCGATGTGTGCCGCAGTATTCCGCACCTGGTGATGATATTTGCAATCTTCTACGGTTTGCCGGCACTAGGGCTGCAGGTTCCGGCTATCGTTGCGGGCATTCTGGCGCTGGGACTATTCTGCGGGGCCCACATGTCGGAGATTTTTCGCGGCGGCGTCGAATCGATTCCGCACGGACAGATGGATGCCGCCAAATCCATCGGACTGACTTTCGCACAGCGCCTGCGCCAGGTAATTTTCCCGCAGGCCCTGGGCCGCATCCTGCCGGCGTGGGTCAACACGGCGGTCGAAATCGTAAAGTCCTCTTCGCTGGTCTCACTGGTCAGTGTCGTGGACCTCACCATGGCGATTCAGCAAATCGTTGGACGCACGCGCGAAGCGCTGCTGTTTTACGCGGTGGCAGCTGCGCTCTATTTCGCAATCAATTTCACGCTGTCCATCACCGGCCGGCGTCTGGAGAAAAAATTTGCCCACGGCTGACGCCATGCCGGAGGTGAACCGCAACATCGTCGTGTTGCAGGGGCTTGTCAAACGCTTCGGATCGGCGGACATACTCCGTGGCGTGAATCTTGAAGTAACCCGCGGCGAAGTGTTGGTCATTATCGGTCCAAGCGGCTCTGGCAAAACTACGCTGCTGCGATGTATCAACTTCCTCGAAGACTATCAAGGCGGCCGCATTTTTGTGGATGGTGAGCTGGTCGGTTACGAGGAAACCAAGGGGAAGCGTACCCGGCGTTCGGATGCGGCGATTGCGCGCATGCGGGCTGATGTTGGCATGGTATTCCAGAGTTTCAATCTGTTTCCCCACATGACGGCGCTGGACAATGTAATGCTGGGGCTGTGTAGCGTACGCAAACTTTCCGCCGCTGCTGCGCAGCGCAGTGCCGCGTCCTGGCTGGAACGCGTCGGTCTGGGGGACAAGATGGCTGCTTTTCCCGCGCAACTATCCGGCGGCCAGCAGCAGCGAGTTGCCATCGCGCGCGCGGTTGCCATGGAACCAAAACTAATGCTGTTCGACGAGGCGACTTCTGCACTTGATCCGGAACTGGTGAATGAAGTGCTGGGCGTGATGGCGGATCTCGCCCGTAGCGGCATGACCATGTTGGTCGTCACGCATGAAATGCGTTTTGCACGCGAAGTCGGCCATCGCGTTGTGTTCATGGACCAGGGTGTGATTGTGGAACAAGGCAGCCCGGAGCAGATCTTTGACAGGCCTGGGTCCGACCGGTTGCGTGGCTTCCTCGGCCATTTGGCTGGCAGCCGCTAAAACGCACCTGCGGTTAGATTGCGGCCTCGCTGCCCCCATGCAGCAGCTTCACTCATGCAGTGCCCGCTTCGTCTGCTGCGCTATGCCGCGCAGCAGACCTGTTGTACGCTTCCTGCATTCGTTCAGCCGCGCATGGAGTGGAGAGAAGCATGGCCAAAAGGAAAAAACCGGAGGAATTGCGCAGTCGTCGCTGGTATGGCGCGCAGGATCTACGCTCCTTCGGACATCGTTCTCGCACGCTGCAAATGGGATTCACGCACGAAGACTACAAGGGCAAGCCCGTAATCGCCATCATTAATACCTGGAGCGATATCAACAACTGCCATTCGCACTTTCGTCAGCGCGCTGAAGAGGTCAAGCGCGGCGTGTGGCAAGCGGGCGGCTACCCGCTGGAGATGCCGGCCATCGCGCTCGCAGAAGTGTTCCAGAAACCGACCACGATGATGTACCGCAATTTCCTCGCCATGGAAACCGAGGAACTGTTGCGCTGTTATCCCGTCGATGGGTGCGTGCTCATGGGCGGGTGCGACAAGACCACGCCCGGGCTGTTGATGGGCGCCATCAGCATGAACCTGCCTGCGATATTCATGCCGGCCGGACCGATGCTGCGGGGTAACTGGCAGGGCAGGACGTTGGGCTCGGGCTCTGATGTCTGGAAATACTGGGATGAATTGCGGGCAGGCAATATTACCGAGCGCGACTGGACGGAAATCGAGCAAGGCATTGCTCGCTCGGCCGGTACCTGCATGACCATGGGTACGGCGTCGACCATGACCAGCGTCGCGGAAACGCTCGGCTTCAGCTTGCCGAACTCTTCGACCATTCCAGCCGTCGACTCGAACCACAGCCGGATGGCCGATTACAGTGGCCGGCGCATCGTCGAAATGGTGTGGGAGGATCTCAAACCGCGCGATATCCTGACCGAGAAATCGTTTGATAACGCAATTCGTGTGCTGATGGCGCTGGGCGGCTCCACCAATGGATTGATTCATGTCATCGCGATGGCCGGCCGCGCAGGCATCAAAATCCCGCTCGAACGCTTCGAGGAAATCGGCCAGCGCACGCCCTACCTTGTGAACATGCGACCATCGGGCCAATATCTAATGGAGGATTTCTACTACGCCGGGGGGCTGGCCGGCATGCTGGAAGGCATGCGCCAGTTGCTCGATACCGACCAGCTCACCTGTACCGGGAAAACGCTGGGGGAAAACATCGCCGGCGCGAAAATCCATAATCCCGATGTCATTCGCACGCCTGACAAGCCAATGCAGCCGGAAGGCGGGCTGATCGTATTGCGCGGTAATCTGGCGCCGGATGGTGCCGTCATCAAATCCACTGCCGCCGATCCGAAACTGCTCAAGCATGCCGGCCCCGCCATGGTATTCGATGACTACAATGACATGGCAGCGCGGCTCGATGATCCGAATCTGGATGTGAATGCCGATTCTGTGCTGGTATTGCGCAATGCGGGCCCGCTCGGCGGTCCGGGAATGCCGGAATGGGGCATGTTGCCGATTCCGAAAAAACTGCTGAAGCAAGGAGTGCGCGACATGGTGCGCATTTCGGATGCGCGCATGAGCGGTACCAGTTATGGCACCTGCGTATTACATGTATCGCCTGAATCCTGGATCGGCGGACCGCTGGCGTTGGTGAAAACCGGCGACATCGTTGAACTCGATGTGCCTGGGCGCAAACTGACCCTGAAAGTCAACGACGACGAACTTGCGAAGCGCCGCGGCGCGTGGAAACCGCAGGCAAAGAAATATGCGCGCGGCTATGGCAAGATTTTCTCCCAGCACGTGTCACAGGCAGACAAGGGCTGCGATTTCGATTTTCTGGAAGGCACCGCTTCCATACCGGAGCCGGAAATCCACTGATGTCCGCCGGTCGCGCGCGGTCATGTTTTGGGTGCGGGATGGATGTTGTCGACCCAGTGCACCTGCTCCGGCTTCTCTACCGCGGGAATATCGAGATTCACCACCACCGGTTCCTGGCCCGAGCGCACCAGCACGCATGACAGCGGTTCTGTGTCGGAGGCATTGATCTCCTGATGCGGCACAAAAGGCGGCACATGGATAAAATCGCCGGGTCCGGCTTCTGCCATGAATTCCAGTTGCTCGCCCCAGCGCATGCGCGCCTTTCCGCTAACGACATAGATCACGCTCTCGACCGGACCGTGATGATGTGCCCCGGTCTTTGCCTTGGCATGGATAACCACGGTCCCGGCCCATAATTTTTCAGCGCCACACCGCGCGTGCGTGATGGCTGCGGCGCGATTCATGCCCGGCGTCTGCGCAGTATTGGTATCCAGCTCCGACGAGCGGACGACGCGCACACCGTGATACTTCCACTTCGAATCCGTCATGGCTGATCCTTCAACGCAGTTGCAACACCGCCAGCAGCAATACAGTCGGAATAATGGTGTTGACGAGCGCGAGCGCGAACAGCGCGCGCGGGCCTTGCTGATACGCAGCGGCGTGAATGAATGCCGTAATGCCAGACAAGGCGACCACTAATCCGCCGATCGCGTACAACACCGAAAAAATCTGAAATTCTCCCTGGCGCCGCACGTACGGCGTGAAATTGAACTGCCAGACCAGATAAACGATCAGCCCTATGTTGACCAGCAGCGGCAGGTAATAGAGCACAAAGCGTCTTAATGTACTGTTCAAATTATTCCCTTCTGAAACGAGTTATTTCGGCAATGCCATTTGCAACAGCTGAGCCACGTGAACAGGAGCGCGACCGGATGCGTCATGAATCTGGTGGCGGCAACTCGTGCCGTCGGCGACCAGAATGGTATCGGCATTGGCCTCGCGCACGGCCGGCAGCACTGACAACTCCGCCATCTTGAGACTA
Organism: Burkholderiales bacterium; assembly: GCA_045810225.1. GTDB lineage: Bacteria > Pseudomonadota > Gammaproteobacteria > Burkholderiales > JACQAP01 > JACQAP01. The sequence continues at coordinate 70,983 of JBJMWI010000075.1, read as the reverse complement.
ACGTCGAAATGTTCCGCCTCATAGCCAAAGCTTCCAGCCATGCCGCAACAACCGGAGTCGATGGTTTGCACGCGCAATTGCGGAATCATTGCCAGCACCTTGTTGACAGCCGGCATCGCGTCGAACGCTTTCTGGTGACAATGGCCGTGCAGCAAGACCGACTTGGAAAGAGGGGCCAGCTCAAGGCGCAACAAGCCGGCGTCTGCCTGTGCTGCGAGGAATTCCTCGAACAGCATGGCGTGTGCGGAAAGCCGGACCGCTTCATCGCCGAGGCCCATCGACAGATATTCATCGCGCAAGGTCAATAGACAGGACGGCTCAAGTCCAACGACGGCAACGCCGTGCTCGACGTAAGTGCGCAGAGACTGCAGCATGCGCCGTGCTTCCACCTTGGCTTCAGCAACCAATCCTGCGGCTAGAAATGTTCTACCGCAGCACAGTGGGCGACCTTTGTCCGCCGGTGACGCGATGTCGACCTGGTAGCCGGCTGCTTGCAGCACGTCCGCTGCCGCACAAGCATTCTCCGGTTCGAAATAACGGTTGAACGTGTCGATAAACAAGACCGCTTTTTTGTCGCGATGTATGCGGCCGGAAATGGGAAGGCGTCCAGTGCTCCAGCGCGGCAAACTGCGCCGCGCGCTCAATCCGAACAATTTTTCGGTGAGCCAAGGTGCGCCGGGGACGCGATTGCGCAGATTCAGCAGCGGCCCGAACCGCGACGCGATGGGGGCGTAGTGCGGCAGATACGCAATCATCTTTTGCCGCAGCGAAATTCCATGGCGCTTGCCGTAGTGATGCTGGAATTCAATTTTCATGCGCGACATGTCGACGCCCGTCGGACATTCGCGCCGGCAGCCCTTGCAGCTGACGCACAAGTCCAGAGTTTCGCGCATGGCATCCGACACCAGCGCCTGCGCACCGAGCTGACCGGAAATCGCAAGTCTGAGCGTGTTGGCGCGCCCGCGCGTGAGATGCTGCTCATCTCCGGTCGCGCGGAATGACGGGCACATGTTGCCGGTGTCGAACTTGCGGCAATGCCCGTTGTTGTTGCACATTTCCACAGCAGGCGCAAAGCCTCCCCAAGCCGACCAATCAAGCGCCGTGTCGATGTGCTGCGTCTGGTAGCCCGGCTTGTAGCGAAACAGGCTGCGGTCGTCCATGCGTTCGGGACGCACGATCTTGCCCGGGTTCATCAAGCCTTTCGGATCCAGCAGCGCTTTGACTTCCGCCAGGGCGCTCGTCAGGCGGCTTCCGAGGATCGGCTCGATCCACTCAGAGCGCACCAGCCCGTCGCCATGTTCGCCCGAGAACGCACCTTTGAATTCCTTGACCAGCGCACACGCCTCTTCGGCGATGAGGCGCATTTTTTGGGCACCGTCGCGGCGCATGTCGAGCACCGGACGTACGTGTAACGTGCCGACCGACGCATGCGCATACCACGTGCCCCGGGTGCCGTGTTTCTCGAATACCTTGGTCAACCGGTCGGTATATTCGGCGAGATGTTCGAGCGGTACCGCGCAATCTTCGATGAACGAAACCGGTTTGCCATCGCCCTTCATCGACATCATGATGTTGAGTCCCGCCTTGCGCACTTCCCAAATTTGCTTCTGCAGCCCGGGCTCGACAATCTCAACCACGCTGCCAGGCAAGCCAAGATCCCCCATGAGCTCGCCCAAACGCGTGAGACGGGCCCGTAGCGCGGATTTGTCTTCGCCCGCGAATTCAACCAGCAGAATGGCTTCTGGCTCTCCTCGCAAGAACCGGTCGACCACCGGGCGAAAGGTCGCGCTGCCGCGTGCGAGCTCTATCATGGTGCGATCAACCAATTCCACCGCGTCCGCATCCAGGGTCGCGATATGCCGCGTCATATCCATCGCCTGGTAGAAGGTCGGAAAATGTACGACCCCCAACACCCGATGAGCCGGGATCGCAGACAGCTTGAGTTCGATACGCCGGGAAAAAGCCAGAGTACCTTCCGAGCCGACCAGCAGATGCGCGAGATTGTGGTCTTGCATCTGCCCCTGGGTTCCCGGCTGGATCATATCCAGGTTATAGCCCTGCACCCGCCGTAACACCGACGGCCAGCGCGTTTTGATCTCCGCGGACTCACGGCGCACGATCGCATGAATTTTTTCCACCAGTGCGCGATAGCCTGCGGGCGCCTGAGTCAACTCAGCGCTAGGACCAAAACGAAACTCTTCGCCGGTGCTGAGCCATGCATCCACAGCCAGGACGTTATGCACCATGTTGCCGTAACGTACCGAACGCGAGCCGCAGGAATTATTGCCGCTCATGCCGCCAATCGTGGCTTGCGCTGAAGTCGATACATCGACTGGAAACCAAAGATCATGTCGACGCAGGCGTGCATTCAGATGATCGAGTACCAAGCCGGGCTGCACGGTAGCCACGCGCCGTTCCGCATCAACACTGATGACGTCGCGCAAATATTTCGAGCAATCGATGACCAGCGCGACCCCGACTGTCTGGCCGCACTGTGAGGTACCCGCGCCGCGCGGCAAAACCGGCACGCCTTCCTCCACCGCAATCTGCAGCGCTGTACGCGCATCGTCTTCTGTGCGCGGGACGACTACGCCAACCGGTTCGACTTGATAGATGGACGCATCCGTCGAGTAGCGACCGCGCGAAAACGCATCGAACAACACGTCGCCGGCAATGTTAGCGCGCAATCGCCGCTCCAACGGGCTACGCGCACCGGGAGGCGCATGAAACCGTAAGGGTACTGCCGGAGCATTCACGCCAAAGCCATAGATTGTGCTGAACCGATGCCCCGAATGATACCCGAGGCATTTGCAGGCGCGCTTGTTCGGGCGTGAGATTTTAAGTAGGCTCGATTCTTTACGGGATGAAGCCATGACTTTTCGCAGCGGACGCCACTTTCTGCAGATCCCCGGCCCCACCAATGTGCCGGACCGTGTGCTGCGGGCCATGGACCGGCCAACCATTGATCATCGCGGCCCCGAATTTGCGCAACTCGGCCGCGAAGTGCTGGACGGCCTGAAGCTTGTCTTTCGCACCACCAGCCCGGTGATCGTTTATCCGGCGTCGGGTACCGGCGCGTGGGAGGCTGCGCTGGTGAATACCTTGTCAGGCGGCGATCGCGTGCTCATGTCGGAAACGGGTCAATTCGCAACGCTGTGGCAAAAGCTGGCGATGCGCCTCGGCCTCGACATCGATTTCATTCCGGGCGATTGGCGCCACGGCGCGAATGCGCAAACGATCGAACAGAAGCTTGCCGCGGATCGCAATCACGCAATCAAGGCGGTTTGCGTCGTCCATAACGAAACCTCTACTGGCGTCGTGAGCCGCATTGCGCTGGTTCGCAAGGCACTCGATACAACCAACCATCCCGCCTTGCTGCTGGTCGACACGATTTCGTCACTCGCATCCATCGATTACCGCCATGATGAATGGGGTGTGGACGTTACCGTGGCAGGCTCGCAGAAAGGCTTGATGCTGCCGCCCGGCCTTAGCTTCAATGCGATCAGTGCAAAGGCCCTGGCGGCCTCCAAGAGTGCGCGGCTGCCGCGCAGCTATTTCAGTTGGGATGAAATGCTTGGTCCGAACAAATCCGGCTTTTTTCCTTATACCCCGGCCACCAACCTGCTGTACGGATTGCGTGAAGCACTGCACATGCTGCAGGAGGAAGGGCTTGAGCAGGTCTTTGCGCGGCACGCTCGCCACGCTGAAGCGACGCGCCGCGCGGTACGTACTTGGGGATTGGACATCTTGTGCGCCGATCCCGAGGAATACAGCAACACGCTGACGGCGGTGTTGCTGCCGGCAGGTCATGATGCGGACAAACTGCGAGAGCTCATTCTGCAACGTTTCGACATGGCGCTCGGTGCCGGGCTCGGAAAACTGCAGGGCAAAATATTCCGCATCGGCCACCTCGGCGATCTCAATGATCTCACCTTGGCAGGTACGTTATGCGGAGTTGAAATGGGGTTGCAACTGGCAGCCGTGCCCGTGCGGGGACACGGCGTCACCGCGGCGCTCGACTATCTTGCGCAAGTCAGTGGGCAGGTTTCAGGCAATCCGGCTCGCGTGCAGTTTGCTTGATCCTTACCAATTAATGCGGCGCCCGGCATGCCGAAGCTGACACACCGGCAGGTCGTGTTGTGGTTGAGTATCGTGCTTGGCATCGAATTCGTTGCGCTTGCGATTGCGCCTGCCGATCGCAAGGACTGGCTGCTGGAGAACATGCTTTCCGTACTGTTCGTCGCGGCATTGGCGGCAAGCTTCCGCAAGCTCATGCTTTGCAAAACTTCCTACCTGCTGATTTTTGTATTCTTGTCGTTGCACCTGCTGGGCGCGCACTACACCTATGCCCAAGTTCCTTACGATCGCTGGTTTGAAGCGTTGAGCGGACGTTCTTTGAACGGCCTGTTCGGATGGGAACGCAATAATTTCGATCGACTCGTGCACTTCTGCTACGGCTTGCTGCTCGCATATCCAGTGCGTGAGGTGGTCCAGCGCGCGGTGCCACTACGCGGCTTTTGGAGCTACTTCTTTCCCTTGAGCGTTACCATGTCCACGTCGATGTGTTACGAGTTGATTGAATGGGGCGCGGCTGCCATGTTGGCGGCGATCTCGGACAAGCCTACCTCGGTACACAAGGAGATGTCTGGGACGCCCAAACAGATATGGCGCTTGCGGGATTTGGCGCCCTGATCGCCATGCTGATCACAGCAAGTATCAGTGTGCGCTTCCAGCGGGGTATTGCCGGCGAGTGGAACGAAAGCTTACGCATGGAACAGTCCCGGCTGCGCGCGAAAGATTGACAGTCAGCGGCTGGAACACCGATTGATCGCAGTCAGCGTCGTGCGGCGTTGGTTGGCGCGACCGGGTCCGGCGTCGCCGCGCGCCCGATGCGGTCGCGGAGAGCGGCCCACTCAGGCAGTTCGGGCAACGCTTCCACAACGATGATCCGGCATCCCGACACATCCAGACGGCGCAACGTGTCGTAGAGCAGACGCGCGTATGCTTCCGGCGTTTCCGGAGCGACCTGCCACAAAGTTGCTTTTGAATCGGAAGGGCGTCCGCGCCGCGACAGCACCGCGACCGGCGTCCCGGCCAGAGCCCGTAAAGACGGTTCGATTTGTTCCTGCTGCAAGATCTTGAGCGGCAGCCGCGGAGCGTAGTGCGAGTCCAGTGAGCCGGACACGCGCGGGCGTCCGATAGCCGACCCCGCCAGTTCCATGCTGAGGGCGTCGGCCACCTGCTGCACAGTGATACGGCCCGGGCGCAACACCGCCGGGATTGCCTGGCTCATATCGACGATGGTCGATTCGATTCCGACCTCACAGGGACCGCCATCCACCACGAAGTCCACTGCCGCCCCCAATTCTTCACGCACGTGCGGCGCCGAGGTTGCGGAAAGACGCCCGAACCGGTTGGCCGAAGGCGCTGCAATTCCGCCACCGAATGCTCGCAACAGCCGCTGTGCCAACGGATGGGAAGGCACGCGCACGCCTACGGTGTCTTGGCCTCCCGTGACCAGATCGCTGACGTGGGCAGCTCGCTTGAAAACCATGGTCAGAGGACCCGGCCAGAACTTGTCTGCGAGAACCCATGCGCCACGCGGAACATCCGCGGCCCAATGTTTCAGATCACTGGTATCGGCGACGTGCACAATCACCGGATGGTCAGCCGGACGCCCTTTTGCTGCAAACAGCTTTTTGATAGCGACCGGATTCGATGCATCCGCCCCTAGTCCATATACCGTCTCAGTCGGGAAAGCCACCAGTCCGCCTTCGCGCAGAATTCGCGCAGCGGGCTCGATCTGGTCTTCACTCATCACGGCCGGTCTGCTGCTCAACCCGTCAACAGGCGCAGCGCTTCTTCATATTTCTCACTGGTCTTGCGCAACACATCTTCGGGCAGATCCGGCGCGGGCGGCTGCTTGTTCCATTTGCGTGCTTCCAGCCAGTCCCGCACGAATTGCTTGTCAAAGGAGGGCGGATTCGTGCCAACGCGATATTGGTCCTTCGGCCAAAAGCGCGAAGAATCCGGCGTCAGCGCTTCATCGATCAAATATAAGGTTCCGGCCCTGTCCTGCCCGAACTCGAACTTGGTATCCGCGATGATGATGCCGCGTGTGAGCGCATAGGCGGCAGCCTCCGAATACAGTTGGATGGTCTTGTCGCGCACGCGGGCGGCAAGCGCCGGATCAATTAATTGTTGCATTTGCGCGAACGAAATATTCTCATCGTGCGCGCCGAGCGCGGCTTTGGTTGAAGGCGTGAAAAGCGGCTGCGGCAATTGCTGCGCCTCCTGCAAACCAGCAGGCAGCGGGATGCCGCAGATCATCCGCGTTTTCTGATAGTCCTTCCAGCCGGAACCGGTTATGTACCCACGCACAATGGCCTCGATCGGCAGTGGTTTCAGCTTGCGCACGACGAATGCCCGGCGTTGCACCTGCTCGCGTTCCGCCGGCGCCACCACGGATTCGGGCGCCACATCCAATAGATGGTTCGCTAACACGTGGCCAAGTTTACGGAACCAGAAGTTAGACATGGCCGTCAGTACATGTCCTTTGTTGGGTATCGGCGTGGGCAAAACCACGTCGAACGCGGAAAGGCGATCGGTCTGGATGATCAGCATGCGGTCGGCATCGATTTCATAGAGATCGCGCACCTTCCCGCGATGCATGAACTTGAGCGACTTGAGGCTGGTTTCGTGGAGGGGCTTATTGGTGCTCATGATGGTGCATCCAGTCACGCGAAATTCATGATAGTTCCGGAAGGGTGGCGGCTTTTACCGCATCCGATTGCTTAACCCGGAACGCCTGCAGGCGCCTGTCGAGCTCACGATCGGCCAGCGCTAGCATCGAGACCGCAAACAATCCCGCGTTCGCAGCACCACCATCGCCGATTGCAAAAGTAGCCACCGGTATGCCCTTGGGCATCTGCACCATGGACAGCAGCGAATCAAGACCGCCAAGGTGCTTGGAGGGAATCGGCACAGCGAGCACCGGCAAAATGGTCAAGGCCGCAACCACACCAGCAAGGTGCGCGGCGCCGCCGGCCCCGGCAATGAAACACTTGGTTCCCGCGGACACCTGCTGCGCGACAAAGTCCGCCAGCAGGTGCGGGGTGCGATGTGCGGATAAAGCACGCGCCTCGAACGGAATGCCGAAGTCCTTGAGTTGACGGGCGGCATGCTGCATTACATCCCAGTCGTTGGTGCTGCCCATGACGATAGCGACCAGCGCATGCTTCTTGTCATCGGGTCCAGTTTTTTTTGCCATACTCGAAACTCCTTGCATTGAATTGCGCTCGAGCCGTTTGTGCGCCGGCCATCGGATGTTGACTCACTGTGCTCATTCGCGGCCGTACTGCGGCTTGCCGTCAGCGAGCCGGGTGGCATCTTCGGCATAGGGGAAACGCACATGTCCATAGCGAATGATGAGCACCGCAACTGCGATCAGCAGTACCGAACCCGATACGGCCAGCATGCGCCAGACATCAAGATCCTTGATATCGAGAATTAGATAACGCGCCAGTGCAACCATGGCGATATAGAGCGGGAAGCGCACCGGAAGTTTGCCGGAGTTGTAGTACAGACCAACCATGGTCAACACTTCAAGATACAAAAACATCAACAGCAGATCGGCCAGAGTCACCTTGCCATTGCCGATCATCAACGCCACTTCATGATAGCCCGCGACCACCGTGGCAACGCCGATAACCAGCAAGCCGATATTTTCCACCACCTCGAGGATGAGCTGTGCGGAGCGCGCCGTAACTGATTTGTTCAGCATGACATCATGGATTTGTGGTCGTGAACCTAGTCGCAACAGCGCGCGTCTGTCCGCTTGCTCTTTCTCCAATGAGCTTCATAGCAACGACGCAATGCCGCCTTCACGGCCGGCGGCTTTCTCCGACCTTGACGATCTTCATGGTATTGGTGCCGCCGGGGGATCCGATCGGTTCTCCAAAAGTGACCACGATGAGATCGCCCTTTTTTACCAGCCCGGCCGCCACGAGTCGGTCCTCGGCTTCCTGCAAAAGCGTGTCACGATCGTGTCCGATATATTTAATCATCAGCGGATAAACATCCCGGAACAAACTCAAGCGGTAACGGGTAGAGACCTCGGGTGTAAGCGCGTAAATCGGCACGCCGCAGTTGAGCCGCGAAATCCACAGCGCCGTAGAACCTGACTGTGTCAATGCAGCAATGGCCTTGACCTTCAGATGGTAAGCCGTGAACAGCGCCGCCATGGCAATGGACTGGTCGACGCGCGTAAAGACACGGTTAAGGAATTCCCGGTCAAGGGTGACATCAGCCGATTTCTCGGCTTCGAGGCAGATCCGCGCCATCGATTCCACGGTTTCGACCGGATATTTGCCGCTGGCGGTTTCGGCTGACAGCATGACGGCATCGGTACCGTCCAGCACGGCGTTCGCCACATCGGAAACTTCCGCGCGCGTCGGTACCGGGCTGGTAATCATGGATTCCATCATCTGGGTCGCCGTGATGGTCAGTTTATTGCGCTCGCGCGCCGCCCGGATCATTCGCTTCTGCAAAGCCGGGACGGCCGCGTCGCCGACCTCCACCGCGAGATCGCCGCGCGCCACCATGATTCCGTCACACGAATCCATGATTTCATCCATGGCCACAATCGCCTCCGTGCGTTCCATTTTTGCGATCAACATGGAGCGGCCGCCTGCCGCGCGCATTAATTCTCTAGCCATGTACATGTCTGCGCCGCTTTTGGGGAAGGACACCGCGAGAAAGTCCGCTCGCATGGTGACCGCGGTCTTGATGTCTTCCATATCCTTGGCGGTTAACGCCGGGGCGGTCAATCCGCCGCCCTGGCGATTGATGCCCTTGTTGTTCGACAGTACGCCGCCGACGCGGACCGTGGTGGTAATGCGGCTGTCTTGTACTTTCTGCACATCGAGCACCAAACGGCCATCGTCAAGCAACAGCACCGCACCAGCCCCAACATCATTCGGCAGTTCCTTGTAGTCGAGACCGACCTGATGCTGGTCGCCCACCGGACAATCGGCATCGAGCGTAAAAGTCTCTCCCTTGTTCAGCGTGATTTTGCCCGCCTCAAATTTTCCGATGCGGATCTTCGGTCCCTGCAAATCGCACATGATTCCCACGGTGCGCTCCAGAGAGCGTGCTACGTCCCGCACCAGTTCCGCGCGCGCAAGATGCTCTTCCTTGGTCCCATGGGAGAAATTCATGCGGACCACGTCGACGCCATGCGAAATCATGCGCATCAGAACGTCACGGTCGCTGGAAGCGGGACCCAGGGTCGCTACGATTTTCGTGCTCTTTTGTGTCATGCCCTTTCCTGTGGTTGTGCAGCAGCGCGGGACTCGAGTATTTCGACTGCAGGAAGCTTCTTGCCCTCGAGAAACTCGAGAAACGCGCCGCCGCCGGTAGAGATATAGCCAATCCGGTCTTCAATTCCGTATTTAGCAATCGCGGCGACGGTATCCCCGCCTCCGGCAATGGAAAATGCGGGCGAATCGGCGATCGCTTGCGCCAGCACTCTGGTCCCTTCGCCAAAGCGCTCGAATTCAAAAACACCCACCGGGCCATTCCACACGATCGTGCCGGCCCGGCCAAGTAAGCCGGCCAATTGCGCGGCCGTCCGGGGGCCGATATCCAGAATCAGGTCATCCGCGGCGACTTGTCGGGCGTCTTTTATCGTGGCCGTGGCTTCCGCCGAAAATTCCTTGGCGCACACCACATCGACCGGAATCGGTACGGCGCCGCCTTTCGCTTCGATGGTTTGCATGATGCTGCGGGCTTCACCAGCCAGGTCCGGTTCTGCCAGCGATTTGCCGATCGACAGACCGGCAGCAAGCATGAAGGTATTGGCTATGCCGCCGCCAACGATGAGTTGGTCCACTTTTTTCGCAAGTTCAGCCAGGATGGTGAGCTTGGTCGACACCTTGGAACCGGCAACGATGGCTATCAGCGGACGTTTTGGCTGGCGCAGTGCTTTGCCCAGCGCATCCAGTTCGGCCGCCATGAGCGGTCCGGCGCAAGCGATCGGCGCATATTTCGCTATGCCATGTGTCGTTGCCTCTGCCCGATGAGCCGTGCCAAAGGCGTCGTTTACATAAATATCGCACAGGGCCGCCATTTTTCGTGCGAGCCCGTCGTCATCTTTTTTTTCACCTTTGTTGCAACGGCAGTTTTCCAGCAGCACGATTTGCCCGGGCTTTATTGCCACGCCGTTCACCCAGTTTGCCTTCAGAGGCACCGGCACGCCGAGTTGCTCGGACAGGCGTTGTGCGACAGGGGCCAATGAATCTTCGGGCTTGAATTCGCCTTCTACCGGACGACCGAGGTGCGACGTCACCATCACAGCAGCCCCGCCGTCCAGCGCCAGCCGGATGCCCGGCACGGACGCCCGTATGCGCGTGTCGTCGGTAATCTGTCCGGATTTATCCTGCGGAACGTTCAAGTCGGCGCGAATGAATACGCGCTTGCCGCGTAAATCCAAATCGGTCATCCGCAGAATCGTCATGGTGTCAGGTCAATCGCTACACAGTTGGTAGACTAAGGAACGGGTCGAAATATCCGCTTTCCAACCTCAAGGCGACGCTGCTATTTCGCGTTGACGAATGCCACCGTAGTGTCGAGCATGCGGTTGCTGAATCCCCATTCGTTGTCGTACCAGGAGCACACTTTGACCAGTGTGCCTTCCGAGACCTTCGTAAGCGTGGAATCGAACACAGAAGATGCAGGATTGTGGTTGAAGTCCACGGACACCAGCGGATCCTTGTTGTATTCGAGAATGCCTTTGAGCTCGGCCTCGGACGCCTGCTTCACGGCAGAATTTACCTCGTCCACGCTGGTCGCCCGTTTCGCCACGAACGCCAGGTCAACGATGGACACATTGATGGTCGGTACGCGCATGGCGAAGCCATCGAGCTTGCCATTCAGTTCCGGCAACACCAGTCCGACCGCGGCAGCCGCTCCGGTTTTCGTGGGAATCATCGACATGGTCGCGGAACGTGCTCGGCGCAGATCAGTGTGATACACGTCAGTCAGTACCTGATCGTTTGTATACGCGTGAATGGTCGTCATCAGTCCATTGACTACGCCGATCCGGTCGTTCAGGGCTTTCACTAGCGGTGCCAGGCAATTGGTAGTGCAACTTGCATTCGAGATGACTGTATGAGCGGGTCTCAAGGTATTGTGATTGACCCCATACACGACCGTTGCATCCACATCCTTGTCGCCTGGTGCCGAGATGATGACTTTTTTCGCACCTGCAGTCAGATGAGCCCCGGCCTTGGCCTTGCTGGTAAACAGCCCAGTACATTCGAGTACTACGTCGACGCGCAAATCCTTCCACGGCAAATCGCCGGGATTGCGCTGCGCGCACACTCGGATTTTGTCGCCATTGATGACCAGATTGTTTCCGTCAACTGCCACGGTGCCCGGAAATTTGCCATGGGCGGTATCGTATTTCGTGAGATGGGCGTTAATGTTGGCGTCCCCAAGATCGTTGATCGCAACGATTTCTATAGGGTACTTCTTGCCGTTCTCGTAATGTGCTCGCAGGATATTTCGGCCGATACGGCCATAGCCATTTATTGCAACCCGAATGGTCATCAAGATCTCCGTTCAAAACGGGATTTTACTGCAGTCGGCGAAAGCATCACAGCGGGTCACCGGCTGGCGTTCGCGCTGGAGCCGGCCTTAACAAGAATCGCGGCGCGGTCCTGCATCAGGCTGCCGACATACCAAGGACATATGTTGTGCAATCGCCCGACCCAAGGATGAAGTACTGTGTCATGACCAGATGTTGACGTTTTGCAGAGGGCAGGGCGCACCAGCGCCTTATCTTAAAGCGCGGGAATAGCGGTATTTCAGTGCCAGGATGGTCAGGGATAGGACCAGCGTCACGACGTTGGAAACAATGAGCGGAATGGAGCCCAACAGCATCCCGTAGACCAGCCAGAGCACGATGCCGACGCTGAACAAGCAGAACATTCTTCCCGAAATATCCTTTCCGGATTTTGTCTGATAAATTTTCCAGACCTGAGGGATGAATGCCGCGGTCGTCAGCAAACCAGCCAAAAACCCAATACCAGTTATCAATCCGTCCATCGTTTCAGTGCGTATTCCGGAAAAGCGTCGCAAGTCCTCGCAGCGCAGGCGTCTCACAAAGAATTACGTAGGTCGGCACCGCGGCAACATAGCCTGAAAAGCGGCCCTTCGTTTCGAACCTCGAGCGAAACGGCGAACGGGCGAAATAGTCTCCCAGCCGCGGCACAATGCCGCCGCCGATATAACAGCCGGCGCGCGCCCCCAGTGTCACGACCAGGTTTGCAGCCGCGCTGCCGAGGATGGCACAGAACATCTCCAGCGCTGCCTTACACTGAATATCGCTGTCCGACAGCGCTGATGCGGTGATCTTGTCCGGAGTTAAGGGTTTGGGTTGTACGCCGGCTTGGGCACACAACGCCTGGTACAGATTTTCCAGCCCCATGCCACTGACTACGCGTTCAGTCGAGACGTGACTGTAGCGCTCCTGCAGCCAGCGCAGGACGCCAAGTTCTTCCTCCCCGATTGGACTAAACGCGGTGTGACCACCTTCTCCCTGGAGCGCGATCCATCGATCATCCGCAGGGATCAATCCGGAAACACCCAAGCCGGTACCGGGTCCAATGACGGCGATTGGCGTTTTGGGAACCGTGGTGCCGTGACCGATTTGCTGCAACTCGTGCGCGGGCAATAGAGGGATGGCCAGCGCCAGCGCCGTAAAATCGTTGACTAGATGCAGCGTGTCCAGTCCCAAAGCTTGACGCGTCTGTTCAATAGAAAATCCCCATGGACCATTGGTCAGGTGCACGAAATCACCGGTTATCCCGGTGGCAACGTCCATCGCCGCTTCCCGCACCACAGGATTGCCGCAGTCCTCGAGATAGCTCCGCACGGCGTGTTCCAGGCTGTCGAAGTCGGCGCAGCGCACGCGCTTTTCCTGCTGTGGATTCAATGAATCGGGCGGCACCAGGGCGAGTCGCGCATTGGTGCCTCCAATATCGACGACCAGCCGCATCGCATGGCGCATCTGTCCTCTACCGCTGCGGTTCGAGGGGGAACGAGGCACGGTTCAGATCACCCGTTGCACCGCGTCGGCAACAGCTTCTGCCGTGATGCCGAAGAATTTGAACAGTTCACCGGCGGGTGCTGATTCGCCGAATTGATCGAGCCCTACGACTTCCCCGTCAAGCCCCACGTATTTGCGCCAGTAGTCCGTCACGCCCGCCTCCACTGCGACGCGCTTCAGGTTCTTCGGCAATACGAGCTCCCGATAACTTGCACTCTGCCGGTCGAACACATTGGTGCTTGGCATCGATACGATTTTCACGGCAATGCCGGTCGCAGCGAGAAGCTTCTGCGCGGCCACGGCAAGGGAAACCTCAGATCCCGTCGCAATGATGACCGCTTGCGCGCCAGCCGCATCGGACAACACATAGCCGCCGCGCGCGATCTCACCAGTGGAATTTGACTCCCGCATTTGAAAAGGCAGATTCTGGCGGGAGAATAGTAAACAGGAAGGCCCGTCCTGGCGCTCGATGGCCGCGATCCACGCCACCGCGGATTCCACGGAATCGCACGGACGCCAGACGTCCATGTTGGGAATCAGCCGCAGGCTTGCCGCGTGCTCCACGGATTGGTGGGTTGGTCCATCTTCTCCAAGACCGATCGAGTCGTGCGTAAATACGAACAACGTACGGATCTTCATCAGCGCCGCCATGCGCAGGGCGTTGCGCGAATAGTCCGAGAACGTGAGAAACGTCCCTCCATAGGGAATTAACCCGCCGTGCAGCGTGATGCCGTTCATGATTGCTGACATCCCGAATTCGCGCACCCCGTAGTAGACGTAATTGCCGCCAGTGCGTTTGCTTACGGCCTTCGCGCCCGACCACAGCGTCAGATTCGAGCCCGCCAGATCGGCCGAACCGCCGAACAATTCAGGCAGCGCCGGCGCCAGCGCTTCGATTGCATTTTGCGACGCCTTGCGACTGGCGATGGTTTCTGCCTTGCCTTGCACGTTCGCCACAAAGCCATCTGCATGTTCACGCCAGTTTTTGGGCAGTTCGCCCGACATGCGGCGCTTGAACTCTACTGCTTCGCGCGGAAACGCCTTTGCATACGCTTCAAATGCGGCATTCCAGGCGGCTTCATTGGCGGCACCTTTTTGCCGTGCATCCCATCCCGCGTAAACGTCTGCCGGGATTTCAAATGCCGGATAGCTCCAGCCAATGTGCGCACGGGTCGCTGCCACTTCTTTTTCCCCGAGCGCAGCGCCGTGGCTATCGTGGCTGCCGGCCTTGTTTGGTGAACCTTTGCCGATGGTGGTCTTGCAGCAAAGCAAGCTTGGTTGGTCCAGCGCTTTTCTGCCCGCTTCAATGGCGGCTTGAATCGCAGTCGGATCATGGCCATCGACATTGCGCACGACATGCCAACCGTAGGCTTCGAATCGCTTTGGCGTATCGTCTGTAAACCAGCCCTCGACATGACCATCGATAGAGATGCCGTTATCGTCATAGAAGGCGATCAACTTGCCCAATCCCAGCGTGCCGGCCATCGAGCAGGCCTCGTGGGAGATGCCTTCCATCAAGCAGCCGTCTCCGAGAAAAACATAAGTGCGATGATTGACGATCTCGAATCCGGGGCGGTTGAATTCCGCGGCCAACATCTTTTCGGCCAGCGCCATGCCCACCGCATTGCTAAGGCCCTGGCCGAGCGGCCCGGTGGTCGTTTCAACTCCGGGTGTTACGCCCAGTTCGGGATGTCCGGGTGTCATTGAATGCAATTGCCGGAAACGTGTGATCTCGTGCATCGGCAACGCATAGCCGGTCAAGTGCAGCAGTGCATACAGCAACATTGAACCGTGGCCGTTGGAGAGTACAAAGCGGTCACGGTCGGCCCATTTCGGATTCGCCGGATTGTGCCGGAGGTAATTGTTCCACAACACCTCGGCAATATCGGCCATGCCCATCGGCATGCCCGGATGGCCGGAATTTGCTTTTTGCACCGCATCCATTGCTAACGCACGGATAGCGTTGGCAAGTTGGTTCCTGGTTGCCATGTGTTCCTTTGCAGAGCTGAATATATTGCGGAGGAGGAACTACGTCGCTAGTTTAGCCGAGGATGATCAGCTCATTCATCGGCACGACGTGGCAACTTGATGCCCAGCTGTTTCAATTTTCGATACAGGTGCGTGCGTTCGAGCCCGACACGTTCAGCGATGCGGCTCATGTTTCCGCGTTCCCGGCTCAGATGGTATTCGAAGTAAACACGCTCAAAGGCATCGCGCGCCTGCCGCAGTTCGACATCAAGCGGCAGGTCCTGCACCGGACTGGGAAGCGGACCATCCGATTTAGCCAGCGCACTGGTGACGTCGGCGACGCCGATGTCGCTGCCCAGCGCAAGCTGCGCCACTGTCTTCACCACGCTTTCCAACTGCAGAAGATTGCCGGGCCAATGATAATTGCGCAGGGTGTTCAGCGCAGCGGTATTGAAGCTGCGCGCAGGCACTTCCCGCGCCTCGATTGCGCGCGACAAGACCAGGTTGGCCAGTTCTGGAACATCCTCGGCACGCTCTCGCAAAGTTGGCACCCGCAGAACTGCACCGGCCAGTAACGTGTATAGCCTCGGCTCAAATGAACCAGCTGCCACGAGCTCTGCGACATCCAACGAACTGGAAGACAGCATTCGCGTTTGGTAGCGATCGAGCTTCAGCATCTGGTTAAGCAAATTTTTTTGCTGAAGACGCGTGAGCTGTCCGATTTCGCGTAGAAACAGTACCCCCTCAGCCGCTTGCGCCACGAGATTGGTTTCCAAGTGGTCCAGCGCCAGGAAGTCTTCGGGAGCGACCCAAGGCGTGTTGTTCTGGTGCAGCAGTCGTGCACATTCTTCCATTCCCGCACCAGGTTCGCCGACAAACAACGCGGATGATTTTAATGTGCGGAGCCGCTCGAGTTGCGCACGCAGTTGGTCCACTGCCTTCGATTTGCCCACGGTGACCGGCACTGCGGTGGCACTGACTGGAATCGACCCTTGCTTCAGAGCAGTTCCTACCGTACTTAACAGTTTCTGCAGCGGAATCGGTTTTTCGAGGAAAGCGTACGCGCCGATACGGGCTGCTTCCACTGCCGTATCGATCGTGCCGTGGCCCGACATCATGACCACCGGCATGGTGAGTTGTCCGGTGCTGGCCCACTCCTTGAGCAAAGTGATGCCATCGGTATCGGGCATCCAGATATCCAGCAACACCAGATCGGGGCGCAAACGCCCGCGTATCACGCGCGCCTCGCCCGCATTCTGCGCGAGCCGGACCTGATGGCCTTCATCGCGCAGGATTTCTGACAACAATTCCCGTATTCCGACTTCGTCGTCGACGACCAGGATTTGGCTCATGTCCCGACCTGCCTGGTGATGCGTAATCCGGCATTTTTGGCCGCCGCCGCCGGCAGGAAAATAGTCACGCTGGCTCCGCCCGAAACGTCGTTAGCTGCAACAATGGTCCCATTGTGTTCCTCGACGATCTTTTTGACGATGGCCAGTCCTAACCCGGTGCCCTTTGATTTCGTGGTGACGTAGGGTTCGAACGCCCGGCTGATTACGGCCTCCGGGAAACCTGGTCCATTATCGCGCATGGTAAGTTGCACGCCGGCATCCGTGGCTTCGGTTCGCACGATAATGCGCGGGACCGGTACCTCGGACACCGCCTGTTCTGCATTCTGCAGCAGATTATGGATCACCTGCCGGAGCTTCGCGGTGTCCCCGGAAACCAAGGGAAGACTTGCAGCGAAATCGAATTGCAACGCCGAGCGGGAAGACTCGTACAGGCCCAATACTTCACGCGTGAGCACATTAAGGTCGAGCGGCTGCAAATCAGGTACCGGCGAGCGCGCATAGACGCTGAAGGCATCCACCATTGCTTTCAATGCCGCCACTTGGTTGACTATGGTCTGGGTCGATCGTTGGAGAATTTCCCCTTCCTGGCTGGACAGCTTGTCGGCCAGACGATGCTGCAGCCGCTCGGCCGATAACTGGATCGGAGTCAGCGGATTTTTGATTTCGTGTGCAAGGCGCTGAGCAACTTCGCCCCAGGCAGCCAGCCGTTGCGCCTCGCGCATTCGCGTAATGTCATCGAAGACCATAACCATACCCGTTTGGGTATCGGCTGATAGCTTCGAACCACGCAGCAACAACACCTGCTGTCCAGTCGGGCCGGATAATTCCACTTGTGCCTCCCACGTCTCTTCGCGGCGTTTCACGAGGGCTTCGCGCAGCGCATTGCCGACCGCGGCCAGACTTGGTTCGCGATTGGCCCACTCATCCGGATGGCTGCCGATCAATTCGCTAACGCTGACGCCAAGAATCTGTTCCGCGCTGCGGTTGGCCGAGTGCAGGCGAAATGTAGCGTCGAACGACATCACGCCCGCGGACAAGTTGCCCAGCACACTTTCAAGATAAGCCTTTGCGGCGGTGACTTGCTGCTGGTTGCGCTGCGCATCTGCTTGCGCATCTGCCAATTGCATTGTCATGATATTGAACGATTCTGTCAGCGAGCCAAGTTCGTCATTAGACTTCACTAGATGACGCTGAGTGAAATCGCCTTGCGCCACAGCACGTGTTCCGGCAGCGAGTACACCCAGAGGTGCCGATAAGCGTTCGCTGAACAGAATGGCGAGAAGCAGCGCAGACAACAAGGCGAGCAGCAGCGACAATGTCAGCGTAAGCCCATACAGCCGCTGCAACCCAAGTCGCGACAGGGAAAGCTCCTGGTAGTCCCGGTAAATTTCCTGGACCGTTTGTGCATCGCGAGCCAGCGCGGCCGGTACCGGCTGCACTAATTGCAGCAACAAAGTCACCCCGGTCAGGTCATTGACAGGCACCAGTACGCGGAGCTGCAGTCCCCCTTCGCCAAGCGCTTCAATGGCACTGTACGGCTGCTGCATTCTGACCTTGCGAACAACGGACGGCGATGGCAGGTCCGGAACGAGGCTGGTGGACTCGCCGCTGGAAAATGAGATGACGGACCCGTCCGTGCGCAACAATGTAGCCTCGCCAACCGCCGCCTGCTCACGCAGCGCGTTCAGCGTAGCAATTTTACGCGGCGTGCTACGTTCGCTCAGGGCCACTGTCATGGAATCTGCCTTGCGGCGAAGCTCTTTCAGCATATTATCGAGGTTGGCTTGTCCAAGACTCAAACCCCCTTCCAAGGCCTTTTCAACCCGGACATCAAACCAGGATTCGATGGATCGGGACAGGAACTGGACCGACACAGCGTACACCAGTACTCCCGGCAAGACTGCCACCAGTGCAAACAACAGCACAAGCCGCAAGGTCAGCTTGGAACCGAATACGCGCGCGTTGAGTCGCCTGCGCAGCAGCAGCAGCTGATATCCGACAACCAGCATGAGAATCAAAACCGCGCCGACCCCGAATGCCAGTAACAGCGGCAAGTCGGCCGAAAACCACGGTGTATTGGCACTGGCGCCGGACAGCAGATAGAGCATCACTGCTCCGAGCGTGAGGACCAGGACAATCAACGATTGCATCCCCCGGCTAAACAGCGAGCGCCTTACGATGCGAGGAAGTTTCATCGCACAAGCGTCCAGCGAAACCATTCCGAGACAAGATTCCAGTCTCGCGAGGCCAAGGCATTAATCTGGAACGGCTTGGGAAGCTGCGTGACGTCAAGGCGCATTCGTATCGCGGCTTCGTAGACCTTGCCTTCATCGAGCAGGTCGGAATCCGCCAGCAAGCGCGGCCGCAGGCGGCCCATTAGTGCCAGTGCGTCATTGAGCGAGTCAAAATTCTGATGGAACGCGCCAAGAGACAAGCGGTATTGGCGTGTCAGCGCGTTGTACGAAAGACGGTAGTCCTGCTCGAATTCCAGTATCGATTTGTTCCAGAGATAGAGCGTATACCAGCGCGGGCGTATCAACTCGAATTCCACGACGAAATGCAGTGGCAGCCCCTTGTTCAGCGCGTCTTCGAGCGTATGAGTGAGCTCAACCTCGAAAGTTGCCTGCAGATAGTACTCGCCGGCATTTTGCGAAACCTCGGCTGACTTGACGTGGATACCTTCGCTCGCCGAAGCGTTCATACTGCACCACATCAGGCACAGCAACGTCAGTCGGCGAAGGAAATTAAGTTTTCTCGAGGAGGGCGTAAAAGAAACCATCGTGATCGTTTGCCGGGAGCAGCAAGCCGTTGCGTCCGGGCATTCCTCCCAGAATGCGCGCATCAGCGTGACGGGTTGCGAAGGCCGCTATGATTTGCTGATCCTCTTCTTCGAAGATGGAACAGGTCACGTAAAGCAATTTACCACCACGCGCGACTACGTTCCACAGCGCTTCCAGCAAGCGTTGTTGCTTCATCGCGAATTCGGCGATGTCCGACGGTCTTCTTAACCATTTGATGTCGGGATGTCGCCTGACCACGCCTGAAGCAGAGCACGGAGCGTCGAGTAATACGCGATCGAACAGCTTGCCATCCCACCATGTTTCCGGAGCTCCCGCATCCGCTGCGTGCACGCGAGCACGCTGGCCGATGCGCTGCAAGTTTGATACAACGCGCTGCAATCGTACCGCATCCGCGTCAAGGGCCGTCATATGAACATCGGCCGTTTCCAGAATATGCGCCGTCTTCCCTCCAGGGGCGGCGCACGCGTCGAGTACACGCATTCCGTGTTCTGCGGCCAGCAACGGAGCGGCGAGCTGCGCGCCCGCATCCTGAACCGAAATAGCGCCATCGCCAAATCCTGGAAGTCGCTCTATTGGTACCGGTCTGGTCAGCACAAGCGCACCGTTTTCAAGCCGGCGGGCTTCCAATCCGTTTTGTTCCAGGCGCTGCATATATTCCGCCACGCCACCTTGACGCGCATTTACACGCAGTGTCATGGGGGGTTGCTGGTTGCCCGTTTCAAGAATGGAATCTGCCTCAGCACCAAATGCGAGACGTACCTTCCTTATCCACCAATCCGGATAAGATAAACGTCCTTCATCGCACGCAGAAGCCGTTGCCAGTAGAACTTCGCGGCGGCGTAGGTAATTACGCAACACCGCATTGGCGAAGGAGCGCACGTGTTGACCGCCAACTTGCGCAGCGCATGCGACGGCATTGTCGACCACAGCGTGTGGCGCGGCCTGGCTATATTCGAGTTGATAAAGCGCAGCCAGCAGCAACGTTCTCAGTTCCGCGATCTCGACGGGTTTGGGTGCGAGCAAAGTTAGCACCGCGTTCAGCTTTCCCAAATGCCTCAAAGTTCCATAACAAATGTCCTGGACCGCGCCGCGTTGCGAAGCAGTGAGCTTTGGGTGTGAGCGCCAGACTGAACCGAGCGCCGTGTTCAGCCCGGTTCCGCTCAATACAGTTGCGACTGTTTGCGCCGCAATCCGCTGCAGATGATGCACTGAACTTGATTAAGACTCGAATCGCTGCCCCACCAGCGGGGAAGCGCCGCGCGCATATTCGGCAGCCGATAGTCGTTTGGCGCTGGCCTGTTGCAATTCCAGTATTTTGACCATGCCCCGGCCGCACGCTACCTCGATTCCCGTTTCACCGGCGCGCATGATCAAGCCGGGATCACCCTGACCGTCCGCGCTTGGTTGGACACGCCATATTTTAACCGTCGTATCGCCGAGTGCGCTGTAAGCACCGGGAACAGGGTTGAATGCGCGAACTTGCCGGTCGACTGTATAGGCCTCGCGTCTCCAATCGATGGCCGCTTCCGCTTTGGTTACTTTTTGCGCGTAAGTCGCCCCATCGGATGGTTGGGGCACGGAGACCAGCACACCTTGCTCAATTCGCGGTAGCGCATCTACGATGCAACGAGCCCCCAGACACGCCAGCCGGTCGTGCAATGACCCGGCTGTGTCGTCCGGCAAAATTGGCAAAGCCTCGGTGAGATAGACAGGGCCGGTATCCAATCCTTGATCCATACGCATGATAGAGATGCCGGTCTCGCGGTCGGAGGCAAGTATGGCACGCTGAATCGGGGCGGCTCCTCGCCAGCGCGGCAGCAGCGATGCGTGGATGTTGATGCAGCCGATCGGAAACAAGCTAAGCACGGCTGCAGGCAGAATAAGTCCATAAGCAGCGACTACCATCGCCTGTGCCCCGGATGTCCGGAGCCGTGCGAGAAGCTCTTCACCACGCAGCGACGACGGCTGATCAATCGTCAGACCATGCGTAAGTGCCAGTTGCTTCACTGCGCTGAATGAAGTGCGGAGTCCGCGTCCGGCGGGGCGGTCTGGCTGGGTCAACACCAAAGCGACATCGAAATGCGCATCGATCAACGCCTGGAGCGCGCTAGCCGCAAAGGCCGGCGTGCCGGCGAATACAACACGCATCAGAGAGCTCGCCGTTGTTGTTTCCTCAGCTTTTCTGCGATGCGCTTCTGTTTAAGCTGTGAAAGGTACTCAACGAAAACTTTGCCCTTCAGATGGTCTATCTCGTGCTGAATGCAGGCTGCCAGAAGACCGTCGCTTTGAACCTCGAAAGGCTCGCCATCGATTCCCAGCGCCTGGACTTTAACCCATTCCGCGCGCGTAACGTTTTCGAAAATGCCGGGGACAGAAAGGCAGCCCTCCTCGCACTCTGTCCTTCCCCGGGTCTCGATTATTTTTGGATTGATGAACACCAGCAGCTGATCCAATGTTTCCGAAATATCGATCACGATAATCTGCTTATGCACGTCCACTTGCGTCGCGGCGAGACCGACCCCGGGTGCTGCATACATGGTGTCCGCCATATCTTTGGCCAAGCGACGCACGCCATCGTCGACGACAGCCACAGGGGCCGCGATTTTGTGCAGTCTAGGGTCAGGGTAATGGATGATAGGGAGTATTGCCATAATTGCTTGCTAATTTAATAAACTAGAGGCAGAATTTAATGCAAAGTATCGGATCCACGCTAAAGACTGCCATTGGCGCTTTGGCGAATCGTTTTCTGGATTGACCGGAAATGGGGGCTCGGATGGGCAAATCAATTATATCTCTGCTGGTGTTCGTTGCCGCCTGGAGCTTCGGCGGCGCTATTGCCGACGAGATCAAGCTTTCCGATAGCGCGCCGGACCGATATGTCGTCCGCAAGGGCGATACGCTTTGGGACATCTCCACCAAGTTCTTGAAGGATCCCTGGAGATGGCCGGATATCTGGGGACTAAATAAAGAAGAAATCAAGAACCCGCATTGGATCTATCCAGGCGACGTAGTGGTGCTCGATTTCACCGGTAAAACACCGCATTTGCGCAAAGAGGGTGGCCGGGATGGTAACAGCGGCGAGGGTGGCGACTGGCGTTTGATGGAAGCCAAGTTAAGCCCCGCCATACGTAAACTTTCTTTAGGAGCCGGCGCCATCTCGAGTATTCCGGCATCCTCTATTCAAGCGTTCCTGGTCAGACCGCTGGTAGTTGAAGATCATGAGCTCAATACAGCCCCAACGCTGGTGGCAGGCCCTGAAAACCGGGTGGTTTTGTCTGCCGGTGATACTGCTTTTGCAAAGGGTCTGGTCTGGGAAAGCGAACCCGGCTGGAGCATCTTTCGCCCTGGCCGCGTATTTACCGATCCGGACACGAACGAAGTACTTGGACGCGAAGCGGTCTATCTCGGTGACGCACAAGTAAGCGAATTCGGGGAAGTCAGTACCATCGTGGTAAGCAAAGCAACGCGTGAGATCGCGCCCGGCGACCGGCTTGCTAAAGCTCCTCCCACACCCGCCTTGGCTTATGTACCGCATGCGCCACAACCGCAGCTTAAGGGCCGTGTGATGGCCGGCCCGGAAGGCCGCTTTTCGGAAATCGCTCCGCTTCAAGTTGTAGTCATTAACCGCGGTCGTCGTGAAGGGATCGAGATCGGACATGTGCTGGCACTCTATCGAGATCGGCCGTCGGTCATACCGGCCAACGCGTCAAACTCCAGAGAAAAGGTGCGGCTGCCGGCTGAACGCTACGGAACAATCTTCGTGTTCCGAGTATTCGAAAAGCTTTCCTATGCGCTGGTCATGACCTCCACGCAACCAGTCAACGTACTTGACGTGGTTCAGGCGCCGTAACCAGTCCTCGGCGCATGTCGCCGGATCGGGAGACGCTTGCTTGGCTTAGACTGGCACTGGTCGCTGAACTAACGCCGTCCGTTTTCCGCAAGCTTCTTTCCGCGCATGCCACACCGGAAGCGATTTCCGGGCTCAATTTTGCGACGCTGGCGCGCACTGCGCCCGATGCGATGGCTGCCGCAATCGTACGCGGCCCCGCTCCTGAACTGTTGGACGCAACGCTGCGCTGGCTGGAGGAGCCCGCTAATCACATCGTGACTTTTGCGGATAAGGCTTATCCCCGGCTACTTCTTGAAATTTCAGATCCGCCACCGCTCTTGTATGTTAAAGGCAACCTGGAATTGCTGGATCGGAATTCTCTCGCGGTCGTAGGAAGTCGCAATGCGACACCGCAAGGCAGCGCTAACGCACTGGCTTTTTCGCATGAGTTATCGGATGGTGGATTTACTATTGTAAGCGGCATGGCGCTTGGTATTGACAGTGCCGCACACCTTGGCGGGCTTTCGGGAGTTTCCTCGTCGGTTGCTGTAGTTGGTACCGGGCTGGACATCGTATACCCTGCCCGCAATCGCGCGCTGGCACACCGGCTTGCGCACGAAGGCGCACTAATATCCGAGTTTGCCTTAGGCATGCCGGCGATAGCGTCAAACTTTCCGCGCCGAAACCGGTTGATCAGCGGACTGTCGCGGGGCTGTCTGGTCGTCGAAGCGGCCTTAAAAAGCGGGTCGTTGATCACCGCACGCTATGCGCTCGAGCAAGGACGCGAAGTGTTCGCAGTCCCAGGCTCAATACACTCGCCCCTATCGAAGGGGTGCCATCTGCTCCTCAAGCAAGGCGCAAAGCTGGTGGAAAGCAGCCGCGACATTCTTGAAGAATTCGGTGTGGCAATACGCAAGCCTGAGCAAACGAGCACAGGTCACGATAAAGTTGACGACAACCCGATCCTGACGCAACTCGGCTATGAGGCACTGGACCTGGACCTGCTCTGTCAACGCAGCGGCTTGACGCCGGAAACAGCATCGGCGATGCTGCTGACACTGGAACTCGAAGGCACGGTCAATCGCCTTCCCGGCGGAAAGTTCCAGCGCGTGCGCTAGCGTGAGGAGCGTTAACCCCTCCAGACAGGACTCATGTTCGACATACTGGTATTCCTGTTCGAAAATTATTTTCATGCCGGTAGCTACCCCGATCAAGATATTCTTTCAAAACGCCTTTCGGACGCAGGTTTCGACAGTCGCGACATCTCGCAGGCACTGACCTGGTTAAGCGGGCTCGAACGAGTTGGCAAGAATAGTTCACGCTCGCAGTCCATCCCTGGCACAGGGTTTCGTTTTTATACAGAAGCGGAAATCAGCACGCTGCCAACCGAGGCGAGAGGTTTCCTGATTTTTCTGGAAAGTGCTGGTGTAATAAGTGTTCTGCAGCGCGAGCTGATCATAGAGCGCGTCCTCGCACTGGACGAGCCGTCGGTGGATCTCGAAAAAATCAAGCTGATCGCACTGATGGTGCTGTGGAACCAGAACGAAACGCTCGATACGTTGGTTCTGGAAGAACTCATTTCGCCAAACCAGGAACACTACATACACTAGATGATTATGGCGCTTGCCCCAGCGCCATCAAGTTCTTATCATTCCGCCTCCTTTTCAGGCCGGAAGCTCAATGTCTCAAAGTCTCCTAATCGTCGAGTCGCCATCCAAGGCCAAGACTCTTAAGAAATATCTCGGTCGCGGCTTCGAGATAGTTGCGTCATATGGTCACGTGCGCGATTTGGAAGCAAAAGAAGGCGCCGTTGATCCGGACAACGATTTCAACATGCGCTATGCGCTTGTCGAGAAGAACAAGAAGCACGTCGATGCTATAACCAAGGCCGTAGCCAAAGCGACCAATATCTATCTCGCGACCGACCCGGATCGCGAGGGTGAAGCGATTGCCTGGCATCTGGCAGAAATTCTCAAGAGCAAGAAGCTGCTGAAGAACAAAAAGCTGGGCCGAGTGGTGTTTTATGAGATCACCGAGTCAGCAGTGAAGGCAGCTGTGGCGCATCCCCGCGCTATCTCCATGTCGCTGGTAAACGCACAGCAGGCGCGCAGGGCACTCGACCACCTGGTTGGTTTCAACCTTTCGCCGTTGCTCTGGAAAAAGATCGGTCCCAGCCTGTCTGCTGGTCGGGTTCAAAGCCCTGCGTTACGGCTCATCGTCGAACGGGAACAGGAGATTGAAAAGTTCAAAAGCCGCGAATATTGGTCGCTGCACCTCGACAGCCACAAGGGTAAACAAACGTTCAGTGCACGTCTGATCCAGTATAAAGGGACCAAAATTGAGCAGTTCTCCATTGAAACTGACGCTGAACACCGCGCAATCGTTTCTGAAATCGAGAAGACTGCCAAAGGGTCGGCCCAGGTCGTCAAGGTCGAACGTAAACCTAAAAGCAGGCAACCCGCGCCGCCATTCACCACGTCGACGCTGCAACAGGAGGCCGTACGAAAACTCGGCATGACGACGCGGGGGACAATGAGTACCGCCCAGCAGCTGTATGAAGGAGTGGAGATCGAGGGCGGAACGGTGGGTCTCATCACCTACATGCGAACCGACTCGCTGGCTCTAGCAAAAGAAGCGCTGGTCGATATCCGAAATTACATCAGAAAAAAATTTGAACCCGCCTACCTTCCGCAATCCGCTGTCGAGTACCGTAATAAATCCAAAAATGCACAGGAGGCTCACGAAGCAATCCGCCCGACTTCAATAGAACGCACACCCGACGCTGTGCGGAAATACCTTACGCCCGATCAGGCTGCGCTCTATGAAATGATCTGGAAGCGCACGCTGTCATGCCAAATGACAGCGGCCAAATATGATACGACCTCGGTTGATTTGACTGCCGGCCGTGCCAATACCGTGTTCCGCGCCACTGGGCAAATACTCATCTTCGCCGGCTTCATGGCTGTCTATCTCGAGGATGCCGATGATACAGAGCAGGAACAGGAATCAAGACTACCGGTGCTGGAAGAAAAAGAATCTGTGCCGATTGACCGAATCTTCGGCGAGCAGCATTTCACACAACCACCTCCGCGTTATACAGAAGCAAGCTTGGTGAAAACGCTTGAGGAATTCGGTATCGGAAGACCTTCAACCTATGCCAGCATTATTTCGACATTACAGGACCGCGGATACGCGCTGCTCGATAAGAAGAGGTTTTTGCCGACCGACATTGGCAGGCTGGTAAACGGCTTCCTGACTTCGCATTTCAATCACTATGTCGACTATGGCTTCACCGCACTTCTGGAAGAAGAGCTTGACGAAATCTCAAACGGCGATCGGCAATGGGTGCCGGTGCTGAAGGAATTCTGGAAGGACTTTGCACGCACGCTTAAATCCAAGGAAAAAGTTGCGCGCGGCAGTCCGATGGATGAAGCATGTCCCAGCTGCGGAAAGCAGTTGTTCCTACAGAATAGCAAGCGCGGGCTATTTGTCGGCTGCAGCGGATATCCGGATTGTGACTACACACGTCCGTGGGGGGACCAGCCGGCTGGTCCAATAGTGCTCGGTAAGGATCCCATCACGGATAGCGATATCTTGCTGCTGAAAGGACCGTACGGGTTCTACGTGCAATTGGGACAGACTCCGGAAGACAAGACGCAAAAACCAAAGCGCGCCGCCTGGCCTAAGAACATTCCGGCCGCATCGGCCGACTTGGATACCGCACTAAAAATGCTCGCCCTTCCACGCCAACTGGGTGCGCATCCTGAATCCGGCAAGATAGTCGAAGCCAATATCGGGCGATTTGGTCCCTATGTTAAACATGATGGGATGTTCAAATCGATTCCCAAAGCCGAAGACGTGCACGACATCACACTGACACGAGCCGTGGAATTGCTAGCGGAAAAAAAAGCGACGGGCGGAGGTGGTAGACCGCTGGGGATACACGCTGACGACAAACGTTCTGTCGCAGTGCATAACGGACGTTATGGGCCCTATGTTAAACATGGCAAGATCAATGCGACAATTCCGCCGTCCATTGATCCCGCCAAGATCACGCTTGAAGAAGCGCTAGAACTGCTGGCGACCAAGACCGCCAAATCTGGAAAGGCGACAAAGTACGGCAAAATTGCGGCCAAGGTAGAGAAACGCGCTAAACCGTCAATAGCGGGCAAGGCCGCAAAACCAGTTAATGCCCCGCGGAAGAAAAAACCAGCCTCTAAAGGCGGTAAACGCAAGGGCGGTTAACGCAACCGCAACGTCAAACGTCTAGGTTACGGACTCCGAGCGCGTTCGATTCGATGAAAGCGCGTCGCGGTTCCACCATGTCGCCCATGAGCGTGGTGAAAATTTCATCAGCCGTAATTGCATCCTCAATCTGGGTCCGTAACAGGCGCCGCGATGCAGGATCCATCGTAGTTTCCCACAACTGCTCCGGGTTCATTTCACCCAAGCCTTTGTATCGCTGAATAGCGACGCCTTTCTTCACTTCCTCAAGCAGCCAGTCCAACGCTTCTTTGAAATCGGACACGCGGTGTTCATGCTCGCCACGCTTGATGAAGGCCCCATTACTGATGAGGCCTTGAAGAACGTTGGACGTCTGCATTATCTGCGCATAATCCCCACTGGCAAGGAAGTCGCTGTCCAAATACCCGACTCTCAGATTCCCGTGTTGCATCCGTTTGATCGCCAGTACCTGCCTCTCGTTTTTCTGGTCATAGCTACGTTCTATGACCAGGCCAGCCACCCCGCACAATGCCATGAGATGCTGTGCTGATTGCTCGGCAGCCTCGGCATTGTCCAGACTGATGTGAGGGTCCTTTAGTAAAGCGGCCAGTACAACTGAATCGATTCGCTTTCCGAGCCGTTCTATTACCGCCTCAGCGAGAATGTAAGACCGCGCGACTTCTTCGAGTGCGTCGTTTGCGAGCGGGCCGCGGTCTCCGCCCGGATGAAGCACGGCATCTTTCAACGCCAGTTTCAATAAATATTCCTTGAGCTCGTGATCGTCCTTCAGATAACGCTCTTCCTTGCCATGTTTGACTTTGTAAAGCGGCGGCTGGGCTATGTAAATGTGGCCTCGCTCTACCAGATCGGGCATTTGTCTATAGAAGAAAGTCAGCAAAAGCGTGCGGATGTGCGACCCATCAACATCTGCGTCCGTCATGATGATGATACGGTGATAGCGCAGTTTTTCGGGTTTGTAGTCGTCCTTCCCGATGCTCGTGCCAAGAGCCGTAATCAGGGTTGCAATTTCCTGGGACGATACCAATTTGTCGAACCTCGCGCGTTCAACGTTCAGAATCTTGCCTTTCAACGGCAAAATAGCTTGAAATTTCCGATCGCGGCCCTGTTTGGCGGAACCGCCTGCGGAATCACCTTCGACTAGGTAAAGTTCACAAAGTGACGGATCCTTCTCCTGGCAATCCGCAAGTTTGCCGGGTAAGCCGAAGCCCTCGAGGACGCCTTTGCGACGCGTCATCTCGCGGGCCTTGCGGGCGGCCTCTCTGGCGCGTGCGGCATCGATGATTTTGCTGACGATTACCTTTGCGTCAGCTGGCCGTTCAAGCAGCCAATCATGAAGAGTCTTCGATATAGCATCTTCAACCACCGGGCGGACTTCCGAGGAGACTAGCTTGTCTTTAGTTTGCGATGAGAATTTTGGATCGGGCAACTTTACCGAAAGAATGCAAGTCAGCCCCTCGCGCATGTCGTCGCCCGTGGTTTCAACTTTGGCTTTCTTGGCAAGTTCGTTCGATTCGATGTATTGATTCAGTGTCCGCGTCATCGCGGCGCGTAAAGCCGTCAAATGGGTACCGCCATCGCGTTGAGGAATATTGTTGGTGAAGCACAACACCGATTCCTGATATGAATCGTTCCACTGCATCGCGACCTCTACACCGATACCCAACTGCTCAAAGACGGCATGGAAAATATTTGCATGAAGAACAGTCTTAGACCGATTGATGTACTCGACGAAACCTTTGACACCTCCTGAAAAAGCGAAGACCTCTTCCTTCCCGGTCCGTTGATCCTGCAGTTCAATGCGCACACCGTTATTCAGAAAAGACAGTTCGCGGAGCCGCTTTGCCAGGATCTCGTAGTGGAATTCGATACTTCCAAAAACCTCCGGGCTAGGATGAAAATGAATTTCTGTGCCGCGCCGTTCTGTCGTTCCAATGACCGCTAATGGCGCCAATGGATCTCCATTACGAAATTCCATCGAATGGACCTGTCCATCGCGCCGGATGATCAGCTTCAACGTATCCGAAAGGGCATTGACAACGGACACGCCGACCCCGTGCAGGCCTCCGGAAATCTTGTAGCTATTGCTGTCGAACTTGCCACCGGCATGCAGCACAGTCATGACAATCTCGGCAGTCGAACGGCCCGCTTCATCGTCCGGGTGCAGTCCAGTTGGAATGCCACGGCCGTTGTCGAGCACGCTTACCGAATTGTCGGTGTGGATAACAACCTTTATTTCGTCACAGTGACCAGCCAGCGCCTCGTCGATCGAATTGTCGAGGACTTCAAACACCATGTGATGTAACCCGGTGCCGTCGCTCGTATCCCCGATGTACATACCGGGCCGCTTGCGCACTGCTTCCAAACCTTTTAGTACTTTGATACTGTCGGAATTATATTCAGATGAAGACATTAAGAAGATCTTTGGTTATGGTCAGATTCGCATCGGCATTACGACATACTTGAAATCTTTGTTGCCAGGCACCGAAATCAGCATGCTGCTGTTTGCGTCTCCAACTGCACAGTCAATTTCGTTTGTGTCCAGGTTATTCAAGACGTCGAGTAGATAAACGACATTAAATCCAATATCGAGCGGATCGCCGGCGTAATCAATGGTCAGTTCCTCTTCGGCCTCCTCTTGTTCGGCATTGCTGCAGATAATTCGCAGACTGTTCGGAGTCAGAACCCAGCGTACCCCGCGAAACTTTTCGTTAGACAATATGGACGCGCGCTGTAGCGCTTGCTGTAATACCACACGACCAATCGCAAAATGCTTCTTGTAATTGGTTGGTATCACCCTTGTGTAATCCGGAAACTTTCCATCCACAACTTTGGAAATCAGGTCTATTCCCGAAAATATGAAGCGGATTTGATTGGGCAGAAACTGAACCTCAACTTCGGCTTCGACATCTTGCAGCAACTTAGCCAACTCGAGGATCGCCTTTCGCGGAATGATCACCTCAGATTTTTCAACTTCTTGTTCAAGTTGCGTTGATGCATAAGCGAGCCGATGTCCGTCGGTAGCCACCATGGTCAACCGCGCGCCCTCGGCAATCAACAGCAAGCCATTCAAATAATATCGGATGTCTTGCTGTGCCATACCATATTGCACCAGAGAAAGTAGTCCACGAAATACCTTCTGCGGCATCCTAACGCTAGCCGTCGGAGAACCCCCCTGGGCCAATCGGGGAAAATCTTGCGAGGGCAGAGTTTGCAAATTAAATTTGCTTTTACCTGCTTTGACTTGCAACCGCCCCTCTTGAACGTCCAGCGTGACCAGCGTCTGTTCCGGGAGGGCACGTAAAATGTCTTGCAATTTACGTGCGGAAGCCGTCACGGCTTGATCGGACTCGGCTTGGTCTATTTTGGTCGACGTGGAGATCTGAATTTCCAAATCGGTGGCCACTAGGTTCAAATCCATGCCTTTGGCTTCGAGCATCACATTGGAAAGGATCGGCAATGTATGGCGCCGTTCCACAATTCCTGACACCGCCTGGAGCGGCTTCAGCAACACGTCCTTATCTATATTCAAGATTTTCATTATTCAAACCTTGATAACAATAATAGAGTTGGGCAAGTCGGTTGGTTCAAGCATAAAAGTCATATTAAGCAGGAGGATCGCAGAATGTATAAGTGGAGTAATGCGCGTGGATGAAATGTGGATGAATTACTTGTTCGTGAATTCCTGGTAGTTTTCAACAATGCATCCCGCGGTTATCAACCGCGCAAGGTTTGTAGCAGAGCGACGAAATCGCGCGAGATTTCCGGATTGCTGCCACGAAGATCGACGATCTTCCGGCACGCATGCAAGACCGTCGTATGATCTCGGCCGCCAAAAGCATCTCCAATGTCTGGAAGGCTTAATTGGGTCAATTCCTTGGCGAGTGCCATTGCCATCTGCCTCGGTCGAGCAACCGTGCGAGACCTTTTCTTCGAATACATGTCGGAAACCTTGATTTTGTAATATTCGGCGACAATGCGCTGGATGTTATCGATGGAAACCTGCCTTATTTGCACCGCCAAAAGATCTTTCAGCGCTTCCCGTGCGAGATCGAGAGAAACTTTGGCATTGGCGAATTTTGCATAAGCGAGCACCCGTTTTAGTCCACCCTCTAGTTCACGGACATTGGACTGAATGTGATTTGCTATGAAAAATGCGACATCCTCGGCAAGCGTCACACGATCAGCCTCTGCTTTTTTCAGCAGTATCGCTACTCTCATTTCCAATTCAGGCGGTTCGATCGCGACTGTCAGGCCCCAACCGAAGCGTGAGATCAAACGGTCTTCGATTCCGGCGATCTCTTTCGGGTACGTATCGCACGTAATAATGACTTGCTTGTGTGCTTCGATAAGCGCATTGAAGGCATAAAAAAATTCTTCCTGGGTGCGATTTTTCCCATTGAAGAATTGAATGTCGTCGATCAGCAGCAAATCGAGTGAATGATAGTATTTCTTGAAGCCATCAAAAGCCTTGTGTTGGTAGGCGCGCACGACATCTGAGACGTACTGCTCTGCGTGGATATAACGAACGCTGGCCGCAGGATTGAACTCCAGCAATAAGTTGCCGATCGCCTGGATAAGATGCGTCTTGCCTAGTCCAACTCCGCCGTAGACGAATAGTGGGTTATAGGCGACTCCCGGATGCTCCGACACTTGCAACGCCGCGGCGCGTGCAAGCTGATTCGCCTTTCCGGTAACGAACGAATCAAATGTGAACGACGGATTGAGTCGGGTTTGCTCCCGAATTTTCGGTTTCGCGGGCGGCACTTCGTTTGCGGCTTCGGTGACTTGAACTGCGTCTGTCGGCACATGACTGGACTTCTCCCCCAGATTGATGACTACATCAACCCGCTTGCGTAGATATTCGGCAGAAAGTCTCTCGATATCAGCCAGGAATTTATCCCTGACCCATTCCAATACAAATCGGTTGGGCGCCGATACCACTATGTTTTCGCCATCCAGACGCGCGTGAAGCGGCTGAATCCAGGTCCTATACTGTTGCGCTGGAAGGGCTTTTTCGAAATGGCGAAGGCAATGATTCCAGAAGCTATCCATCGGCGCAAAATTGGGATTGTGATGCAAGAGTGCGGCCAACTGGTGCCACTTCCTGGCCACTTCGCACGAACGATGAAGTTTACCAGCAAGCAGTTGAGTTATCCACAGGCGCGCAAGAGTTGACAAACATGCCTGAGACCCCGTGTAATACGCGACTTTTTCCCGCCCGTAACTGGAGCAGAGATCCCATATGAAACGCACCTATCAACCCTCAAAGACGCGTCGCGCGCGCACACACGGTTTTCTAGAGCGCATGAAGACTCGAGGCGGGAGGGCTGTTATCAATGCTCGCCGGTCGAAAGGGCGGGCACGGCTGGCCGTTTAAAGGCGGCGCGGTTCGGGCTGCCTCGTAAGTCGTCGTTGTGCGGCGAAGCTGAGTTTACCGGGAAGTTCGCAGCGAGACGGGAAGGGCAATTCTTCGTCGTCTTGAGCAGACGCAGCCCGCCCGGTGGCCAGGCCCGGCTCGGAATCGTTGTTGGCCGACATGTTGCGCCGCGCTCGGTAGCGCGTTCGCTAATCAAGCGTACCGTTCGAGAAGTATTCCGCAGAATACGCGGTCAGCTTGGCTCGGTTGACGTCGTCGTGCGAGTCCGCAAGCCGGCAGGACCGCCTGATCTACCCGCTGCTCGTCATGAACTCGAAAGGCTTCTGCTAGAAACTTGCTGATGCGAGCACCGCTCTTAATGTTGATTCGTTTATACCAACTGACATTTGGTCCGTGGACCGGCAGCAGTTGCCGTTTCTACCCAAGTTGTTCCGAGTATGCCAAATTCGCGATCGAGAAGTATGGTGCAGCTAACGGAAGTTGGTTGGCGATCAAACGCATCCTCCGGTGCCACCCCTGGCATCCGGGTGGAGCCGATCCCGTGCCCTGACAAGAAAATATTCTAATGGACAGCTTGCGTTTATTTGCGGCGATGGTGCTCGCAGTTTCGGTGTTCCTTTTGTTTGACGCGTGGAACAAGGAACGCAGCACCCCATCATCGGAGTCCGAGCAAGCGCTACAGCGGCCCGACAGGTCGGTGCCTTCCCCTACCGCGCCGCCGTCAATCGTTGCGCCGACTGACCGTGGCAATACCGCAATCAATCCCTCGCTGAATCCTTCTAGTGAAAATCACGTTCCCATTAGAGTTCGCACGGACGTTCTGATCGCTGAAATCGATCCTGTGGGCGGGACACTCGTCAGGCTCGAGTTTACTCAGCACCGGGATAAGCTGGACAAATCGCGCAATTTCGTCTTGTTCCAGAAAGACGCGATCCATACCTATCTGGCGCAAAGCGGACTTATCGGGGAAGGGCTTCCCAATCACACGAGTTCCTACAGTTCACCTTCGACGAACTACGAATTGCAGGACGGGAGCAATGAAGTGCTAGTCCCTCTGACAGCCCTCGGAACCAAGGCGGTGGGCGTCACAAAGACGCTTATCTTTCATCGGGGCAGTTATCTAATCGACGAAAAATACCAAATCACCAACCGCAGTTCGACGGAAATCAAGCCATTCGCATATTTTCAGCTTGTGCGTGATGGCACGCCGGCCGCTGGCGATTCCAAGATGGTTCCGACCTATACCGGTGCGGCCGTTTATACAGACGAAACCAAATTTCATAAGGTCTCGTTTTCGGATATCGACAAGGGCAAGACCGAGTATCCGAAGCACTCAAAGGATGGCTGGATCGCGATGGTCCAGCATTATTTTCTAGCCGCGCTGTTACCGTCCGGAGCTGTCCCGCGAGAGTTCTACACTAGGCCGCTTGGTGGTGGACTCTATACCGCTGGAGTAATCGTGCCGGCGGAACCGATTGCGCCAGCCGCCAGCGGCTCAGTTGGGACACGCCTATATGCTGGTCCCCAAGAGCAGGACAAACTCGCGCAGCTTTCCCCAGGCTTGAATCTTACGGTGGACTACGGCTGGCTGACTGTGATTGCCACGCCGTTGTTTTGGGTGCTATCCGCTATCCAGAAATGGACTGGGAATTGGGGTGTTTCCATCATATTGCTGACCGTCATCATCAAGCTGTTATTTTTCCCGCTATCAGCAGCGAGCTATCGGTCCATGGCGAAGATGCGGGTAATGGCTCCCAAGATGCAAAAACTGAAGGAACAATACGGAGACGACCGCCAGCGTCTGCATCAGGCGATGATTGAAATGTACAAGACCGAAAAAATAAATCCGCTTGGCGGTTGCCTACCCATCGTGGTTCAAATTCCGGTCTTCATCGCGCTTTACTGGGTACTGCTGGCGAGCGTGGAGCTTAGAAACGCGCCGTTCATCTGGTGGATAAAGGATCTGTCCGCCCAGGATCCTTACTATATTTTGCCGGTATTGATGGGCGCCACCATGATCATCCAGACCTACTTGAATCCGACACCCCCGGATCCGATCCAAGCCAAAGTCATGAAAATAATGCCGGTGGCTTTTAGTGTGTTCTTTTTCTTCTTTCCAGCCGGGCTGGTGCTTTACTGGCTGGTGAATAACATTCTGTCTATTGCGCAGCAATGGCAGATCACGCGCATGATCGAGCGGTCCAAATCCGCTCATGTCGCACGCTGACACCATTGCAGCGATAGCTACGGCTCCGGGTCGCGCGGGCATCGGGGTCGTGCGTGTTTCCGGTCCCGCAGCCCGGGATATTTCCCTTGCTATCCTGAACCGAGAGCTTCGTGCACGAGTCGCGACGTTGTGTGATTTCCTGGCGGCCGATTCCATACCGTTGGATCGAGGCATCGCGATTTTTTATTCAGCACCCCAATCCTATACCGGCGAAGACGTGCTTGAACTACACGGCCATGGCGGAGTTGCGGTCATGCAGCTTCTACTCAAAAGATGTTTTTCCCTTGGCGCGCGTCCCGCCAGGCCGGGTGAGTTCACGCAGCGGGCGTATCTCAATGACAAGCTCGACCTGACGCAAGCAGAAAGCGTTGCTGATCTAATTGACGCCAGCTCGGAAGCAGCAGCACGTGGTGCGATGCGCTCGCTGGCAGGCGAGTTTTCCAGCCAGGTCGGCCGCCTGCGAGATGCAATCGTTGAACTCCGGAGCCTCATTGAAGCGACCCTCGATTTTCCGGACGAAGAACTGGATGTTTTTGACCGCGACGGTGCACAACAGAAGCTACGTCGACTGCAAGACGACGTGGCAGCTTTACTGACGAAAGCAGAGCAAGGCAGGATTTTGCGCGATGGCGCCAAGGTCGTGTTAATCGGGCAGCCCAATGTTGGGAAGTCAAGCTTGCTCAATCGCCTTGCCGAAGAAGAAGTGGCGATTGTCACGGAAATTCCCGGTACGACACGGGATCCCTTGCGGCATGAATTGGCAATTGAAGGTGTTCCGGTGCACGTGGTGGATACCGCTGGGCTCCACGAAGCAACGGATACCGTCGAGAAAATTGGTATCAGCAGGGCTTGGCTTGAAATTGAAAGGGCAGATTTGGCATTGTTGATTGTCGACGCTACGGTAGGGGTTGCAAAACCGGATGCCCAAATATTGGCCGAACTGCCAGAAAAAGTCCTCGTAATCATAGTATTGAACAAGATAGATCTGCTAGATATCAAGGCAAAAGAGGTGTCAGGATTAACACGGCGGGAAATATGGCTATCAGCGAAGTCTGGGGAAGGGGTAGATCTGTTGCGTGGGGCGATCTTGCGTTGCATTGGTTGGCAAGCGACCGCGGAAGGTACCTTTCTCGCGCGTGAGCGCCATCTTCAAGCATTGCGCGATGCGGCAACATCCTTGAGTCGCGCTGCGTCGCGTATGGGTTCGCTGGAGCTGCAGGCGGAGGAGTTGCGTTTGGCCCAGCAAGCGTTCACGGATTTGACCGGGAGCTTTACAGCAGACGATTTGCTGGGCGAGATTTTCTCGCGCTTTTGCATTGGCAAGTAAGGATGATCGAACTGACGGCGCTGTGCACGTTGGCGTTCCTAGCCGGGCTTGTGGATGCAATTGCGGGCGGCGGGGGTCTGATACAGGTTCCAGCTTTGTTCGCGTTTTATCCCGCTGCGCCGTCTGCGGTGCTTCTTGGAACGAATAAGCTCTCATCAATAACGGGAACCGCAATAGCGACGGTCCGCTATAGCTTGTCTGTTGCTGTCAGATGGGACCGGGTCCTTCCCGCAGCTGCTATCGCCGGGATTAGCGCGGTAGCTGGAGCTCAAACCGTCAGACTGCTCGATCCGGCCGTACTGCGCCCCGTTTTGTTGGCTCTGCTGTGCGGGGTAGTCGTCTATACGGTAATGCGTCCCGCGCTTGGTACCAAAGAATCTCGCCGTGCCGGCCTGTCGGCGCAAATGGCCTCATTTTGCATCGCCAGCGCGATATTTGGATTTTATGACGGCTTTTTCGGTCCTGGCGCGGGCAGCCTCCTGATGTTTGCCCTGGTTCGGTGGTTCGGATATGACTTTGTTGGCGCAGCCGCAACAACTAGAATCCTCAACCTGGTAACCAATGCCGGTGCGCTCATATTGTTTGCTTTGACGGGCAATGTGCTTTATGCGATTGCATTACCGATGGCGGCATGCAACGTTGTGGGAGGTTTCCTGGGTGCGCATCTCGCAATACGCGGTGGCAGCAATTTTGTCCGCACCATATTTCTGGCCGTGGCGGTTCTTCTGATCGGCAAGGTATTTTTGGATTTATTGAGATTTACGTAGCCAGATGTTTCACGTGAAACGTTCGCGTAGGAAAGCGTTTCCGGTATGATTCGCAGCCCGGAAGGCCGCTTATGCAAAAATCCAATTTGTTCGACGTAATAGTAGTGGGTGGTGGCCATGCAGGCACCGAGGCCGCGCTGGCTTCCGCTCGGGCTGGGTGTCGAACATTGCTTCTCACGCACAATATAGAAACGATTGGGCAGATGTCTTGCAATCCCTCCATTGGCGGCATTGGCAAGGGACATCTAGTGAAGGAAATAGATGCCTTGGGCGGCATCATGGCAGCCGCGACTGATGAGGCCGGAATACAATTTCGTATCCTTAATTCAAGCAGGGGCCCGGCAGTCCGGGCAACGCGCGCGCAGGCCGATCGGGTGTTGTATCGGCAGGCGGTTCGAAGCCGTGTTGAAAATGAGCAAAATCTAACGATTTTTCAGCAGGCTGTAGATGACCTCATAATTGAAAACAACGGTGTGGCCGGTGTAGTAACAGAACTTGGCATCCAATTTCTGGCTCGCGCTGTGGTCCTGACCACCGGTACCTTTCTGTCAGGCCTGGTTCACGTCGGGCTCAAGAACTATTCGGCGGGACGGGCTGGGGATCCTCCTTCAATCCGGCTCGCGCACCGGCTGCGCGAGCTTGCTCTTCCGGTTGGCAGATTGAAGACCGGTACCCCGCCGCGTATTGATGGTCGGACCATAAATTACTCAGCCACCGTGGAACAACCCGGTGACAGTCCCGTACCGGTGTTTTCATTTTTGGGCTCGGCCAAGCAGCACCCAGCGCAGCTGCCGTGTTGGATAACGCATACCAATAACGATACGCACGCCATCATTCGCAAAGGTCTCGATCGATCTCCGATGTTTACAGGCGTCATCGAAGGAGTGGGTCCCCGCTATTGTCCATCGATTGAGGACAAGATCACGCGATTCGCAGACAAGACGTCGCATCAAATCTTCCTCGAGCCGGAGGGGCTGACGACCCATGAAGTCTATCCGAATGGGATTTCAACCAGCCTGCCGTTCGATGTCCAAATCGAGTTGGTACATTCAATCAAGGGGTTGGAGAACGCTCGGCTGACGCGGCCAGGATATGCGATTGAGTACGACTACTTCGATCCTCGGGGACTCAAATCTTCCCTCGAAACCAAATCAATAGACCGGTTGTTTTTTGCGGGACAAATAAATGGCACGACAGGATACGAAGAAGCAGCCGCACAAGGGCTCCTTGCAGGACTGAACGCGGCACTATTGGTGCAGGAAAACGAGCCGTGGTGCCCGCGCCGCGATGAGGCTTACCTTGGCGTGCTGGTAGACGATTTGATAACACGCGGTGTCACCGAGCCCTACCGTATGTTCACCAGCCGAGCTGAGTATCGGCTCAGTCTGCGGGAAGACAATGCCGACATGCGTCTTACTGAGATTGGCAGGAAACTGGGCGTGGTCGATGACGCACGTTGGCAGGCGTTCCAATCCAAGCGCGAGGCGGTCGGACAAGAGCGCGCCCGTTTGAAGTCGACCCGGCTAAACACAAAACTGCTGTCGGATCAGGAAATGGAACAACGATTCGGCCAGAAATTGGAGCGCGACTATAGCTTCGAGGAATTACTGCGGCGGCCCGGTGTGCACTATCAAGATCTGCATTCCTTGCCAGGTGCCAATTCCGCGTTGGCAGATGATCAGGTAATGGAGCAGGTGGAGATCGAGATCAAGTACAAGGGCTACATTGAACGCCAACGCGATGAAGTAAGCCGGCAGGAACAGTTTGAAATGACCCGTTTGCCGGCCCAGTTGGATTACCGCTCGGTGCGGGGCTTGTCAGTCGAAGTGCAGCAAAGGCTTAACCAGCAACGCCCTGAAACACTTGGCCAGGCAGCACGCGTCTCGGGGATAACTCCAGCCGCTATCTCACTGCTTCTTGTTCATCTGAAGCGGGGATTCCGCGACTCCAAAGCCAGCCAGCCTGCCCTGTCTGGTCAGGCCGGAACTGCGCGTTGAATCCAGTGATATCCAGGTTGCGGCAAGGTATTGCCGGGATGAACCTCGGGTTGCCTGCCGCAGCAATGGACCAACTCGCCAACTATCTGACGTTGTTAGTCAAATGGAACCGTGTATACAACCTTACTGCGGTCCGCGACGAGGGCAAACTGGTTACCCATCATGTCCTTGACTGTCTTGCCGTTGTTGAACACTTGCCGCCGGGCAATGTAGTAGATGTTGGCAGTGGCGCAGGACTCCCTGGTATCCCGGTCGCAATAGCGTGTCCTGACCGTTCCGTAACGCTGGTCGATGCAAACCAGAAAAAGAGTGCATTTTTAAAGCAAGTGATTGCCGAACTGTGTTTATCGAGCGTCAATGTAGTGACCGAAAGAGTCGAAACCTATCGCCCCACGGAATTATTCAACACCGTTATTTCGCGCGCATTCTCGGACCTGGCCAGCTTTGTGAAATTAGCCGGCCATCTTTGCGCAGCGGACGGCGTGATGATCGCAATGAAAGGACTTAACCCGGAAGATGAGCTAGCGGGCTTACCGTCTTCCTGGCAAGTAAGTTCGACAGTCCCTCTCCACGTCCCCGGGTTGGAAGCATCGCGCCACCTGGTTTTTGTGAGTCCCCCTTCGACAACCTCGCATTGATTCGAATGCCACGTGTGTTAGCAGTTACAAACCAGAAGGGTGGAGTCGGAAAGACCACTACAACAATCAACTTGGCTGCCAGCCTGGTAACTGCTGGCCGACGGGTGTTGTTGGTTGATCTGGACCCTCAAGGTAATGCAACCATGGGGAGCGGCATAGACAAGCGGGCGCTGAAGACGACGGTATATCAAGTGCTGCTGGGCGAAATTTCAATCGCGGCCGTGCGTGTTCGCAGCCAGAGCGGGGGATTTGACGTTATCCCAGCCAACCGGGAACTCGCCGGCGCGGAAGTCGAAATGGTCGACTTGGTGGATCGTGAAACTAGGCTGAAGAATGCGTTGCTGGAAATTCAGGACGGATATGATTTCGTGCTGATTGATTGCCCGCCGGCGTTAAACCTTTTGACCGTGAACGGCCTTTGCGCTGCCAATGCGGTCATGATACCGATGCAATGCGAATACTACGCGCTCGAGGGCTTAAGTGACTTGGTGCAAACCATCAAAAAGGTGCGCGTCAGCCTGAATCCCACCCTTGAAATCGAAGGTTTGCTGCGCACAATGTACGACCCGCGCAATATGTTGGCGCAGCAGGTATCTGATCAACTGCAGCAGCATTTTGGCAATAAGGTTTACCGGACAATCATTCCGCGCAACATTCGACTTGCGGAGGCGCCAAGCCACGGGCTTCCCGCGCTTACGTTCGACCGTCAGTCAAAGGGCGCACTGGCCTATCTCGCCCTGGCTGGCGAAATGCTAGGCAAAGTTGCTTAGGGGCAAAATGGCAAAACTAAAAGGACTGGGCCGCGGGTTGGACGCATTGTTGCCTGGCGATGAAGAACACACTCACAATGTGCAGGCGGAATTGCCGGTCGCGTTGCTAACGCCGGGGCGATTTCAACCACGCACGCGGATGGATCCTGAATCGATCGCAGAACTGGCCGATTCGATCAAGTCGCAAGGACTGATCCAACCAATCTTGGTGCGCACTATCGAAAACGGCAAATACGAAATCATCGCTGGCGAACGCCGTTGGCGCGCTTCGCAATTGGCAGGGCTTACCCAAGTGCCGGTGATCATCCGGGACGTACCAGACCACTCCGCATTGGCAATGGCGCTCATAGAAAATATCCAGCGCGAAGATTTGAATCCGCTGGAAGAGGCGACCGGGATTCAGCGCCTGATAGACGAATTCGAGATGACGCATGATGTTGCAGCACAGGCTGTCGGGCGTTCGCGTAGCGCGGTCACCAATCTGCTACGACTACTTAATCTGTCGAAGGCGGTCCAGGACTTGTTGATGCAGGGCACGATCGAGATGGGCCATGCACGCGCGCTTCTTGCCACCAGTGATACGCGTCAAGCCGAGCTTGCCCGGCAAATCGTCAGCGGCAACCTGTCAGTCAGAGAAACAGAGCAACTGGTCGGAGCTGCGAGGACCGTGCGCAAGATGCGAAGGCGTCCGAGAAAAGATCGCGACCTCGAGGCGCTCGAGGAGGAATTGTCTGACAAGCTCGGTACCACGGTAAGCTTCAAAACATTGCGGGGCGGCCGCGGTAGGTTGACCATCGATTATGCAAGCCTGGACCAGCTCGACACCGTATTAAAGTTATTGCGCGATTGATGTGTATCAACAGGTCGGTCGACGTCCAGCGTTGACGCGAAATCGGCGATACCTTTACAATCGAAGGTTTGCTCCCGTAGTTGTACTGCAATAATGTGGCAGATTCAAAACAAGGCAGTACGCGTTGTCCTTTTATGGCAGGTTGCCGTGACTACATTCTTGGCAGCTGTGGCGGGCTTGCTAACCGGTATCCACGGAATGGCGTCTGCAGCTCTCGGAGGACTTGTCAGCGTCACAGCCGCACTGGCATTCGCGCTAGCCATGCAATCGGGTAGATCGCAATCTGCTGATGGGACTGTTATCGCGGCGTTACGGGCTGAAGCAATAAAGATTGGCCTCGCAGTGATTCTGCTGTGGCTGGTACTGGCCTTGTATAAGGATGTGGTGCCAATTGTTTTCATCGGCTCATTTATTTTTTCAATCCTGGTGTTCTCGATGGCGTTTTTCGTGCGCGACGTATAGATCAAATGCATAACCATGGCTGAAGCTAACGGACTCACTCCTAACGAGTATATTTCCCACCATTTGACGAACATGACTTCGTCTGTGGCTCAGGGCGATTTCTGGGTGCTGCACGTTGATACGCTCGTCATGTCTGTCCTGCTCGGGATCGTGAGTCTTGGCTTACTTTGGTGGATCGTGCGTGGCGCGACTGCCGGCATACCCGGGAAGCGACAGGCATTTGTTGAACTGGCAGTGGAGTTTGTAGACGACCAGGTAAAGGGAATATTCCACGGCGACCGCCACAAGTTTATTTCGCCGGCGGCATTGACGGTGTTTGTTTGGGTGCTGTTAATGAACGCCATGGATTTCTTGCCGGTGGACATCATGGCCTGGTTCTATGGAGATGTGCTACACCTGCACAATTGGCGCGGCGTGCCTACCGCGGATGTCAATACCACGTTCGCGCTCGCCTTATCCGTATGGGTGCTGATGATCTATTTCAGTATCGCGGTCAAGGGGCTGGGAGGATGGATCCATGAATTGTTCGGGACGCCTTTCGGCAACAACGTAATCCTGTGGCCCGCAAATTTTCTGTTTAACCTGGTCGAATATATCTCCAAGCCACTGTCCCATTCATTGCGGCTGTACGGCAATATGTACGCGGGAGAAATCATTTTTCTGTTGTTGGGCCTTTGGGCCGCTACCGGATTGGTCGGCGCCGTGGCTGGTGTATTCCTAGGCGCCGGCTGGGCTATCTTTCACATCTTGATCGTCGTACTTCAGGCATTCATTTTCATGATGCTGACTGTCGTGTATCTCTCGATGGCGCACGAAAGTCACTGATTAAGCCATCCACTTTTACTGAGAACAAGGGGAAAACCGAAATGGAAAAACTGCAATTTCTGGCACTGATCCAGGCCTATACCGGTGTCGGAATCGGTCTCATGATCGGCCTGGGTGCCGCGGGCGCATGTATCGGCGTAGGTATTATGTGCAGCCGGTTTCTGGAAGGTGCGGCTCGGCAGCCAGAGATGATCCCGGCCTTGCAGGCCAAGGTTTTCCTGTTGCTCGGCCTGATCGATGCCTCGTTCATCATCGGTGTCGGTTTGGCGATGTTGTTCGCATTCGGCAATCCCTTGCTCGCGGTCATTCGTTGAGTTCGGACAATCTAGTTTAGGAGACAACCGTGAACATCGGTTTAACCATGCTCTCCCAGGCGGTCGCCTTTGCGATCTTTATCTGGTTCACGGTCAAGTTCATTTGGCCTCCGCTCATGCGCGCGATTGAGCAACGCCAGAAGCAGATCGCTGAAGGCCTGGCTGCCGCAGAACGCGGCAGGCAGGATCTTGAACTTGCCGCGAAGCGGGCGGCTGAAGAAATTCAAAATGCCCGTGCACAAGCAAGCGAGATTATTTCGCAAGCGGAAAAACGCGGCGCAGTCGTAATAGAGGAAGCCAAGAGCGCTGCGAAGGAAGAAGCTCAGCGTATCGTTATCGGCGCCAAGGCCGAAATCGAGCAGGAGGTTTTTCGGGCCAAGGAATCTTTGCGCACGCAAGTTGCCGTACTTGCGGTTACCGGAGCGGAGAAGATTTTGAAGCGCGAAATTGACGCCAAGGCACACGCGCAAATGTTGTCCGGTTTGGAAGCCGAACTCAGATAACACCATGGCTGAACTTGCTACGGTTGCTCGGCCTTATGCCGAAGCAGTATTCCGCCTTGCAAAGCAGGAAAATGCTTTGCCGGCTTGGTCGGATGCGCTTGATCTGATCGCTAATGTATACAACGATCCCCAAATGCAGGGCGCCATGGCGAATCCGAAAGTTACGCCGGCCGAGGTTGAACGACTG
This sequence comes from Burkholderiales bacterium, assembly GCA_045810225.1. Lineage (GTDB taxonomy): Bacteria > Pseudomonadota > Gammaproteobacteria > Burkholderiales > JACQAP01 > JACQAP01. The sequence continues at coordinate 27,433 of JBJMWI010000075.1, read as the reverse complement.
ATGCTCGCTATATGCGGCGAACGTATCGATGGCGTGGCACGCAACTTGATCCAGTTGCTGGTGCACAACCGCAGGCTTTCCGTGCTGACCGAGATTCGCGACTTGTTTGAGCGATTAAAACTGGAAGACGAGGGCAAGCTGGAAGCCAAAATCAGCTCGGCCTTCCCGATGGACGACGCGCAGCAAAATCAGGTCGTAAACCTGCTGTCATCGCGATTCAAGCGCAAGATTAACGCCACCGTGATTGTCGATCCCAGTTTGATCGGAGGGATCAAGGTCGAGCTCGGTGACAAGGTCTGGGATGCCTCGGTCCGCGGCAGACTACAGACCATGACCGCGACACTTATGAAATAGGAGTTTTGCCATGCAGTTGAATCCATCAGAAATCAGCGAACTGATTAGAAGCAAGATCCAGAATCTCGCCTCCACTTCCGAAGTACGCACCCAAGGCACGGTCGTCTCCGTCACCGACGGTATCTGCCGCATTCACGGTCTGGCCGACGTAATGCAGGGAGAGATGCTGGAATTTCCCGGCAATACGTTCGGTCTTGCATTGAACCTTGAGCGCGACTCGGTCGGTTCAGTCGTACTTGGCGATTACGAGCATATTTCCGAAGGGGACCCAGTCAAGAGCACCGGCCGCATTCTGGAAGTACCGGTCGGCCCGGAGCTGCTGGGCCGCGTCGTGGACGCGCTGGGCCAACCGATCGACGGCAAGGGCCCAATCTTGGCGAAAGAGTCGGACGTCATCGAAAAAGTCGCACCAGGTGTGATCTGGCGAAAATCAGTATCGCAGCCGGTGCAAACTGGACTCAAGGCAATCGATGCAATGGTTCCCATCGGCCGCGGCCAACGGGAACTGATCATTGGTGATCGCCAGACTGGCAAGACTGCAGTCGCCGTGGACACCATCATCAACCAGAAGGGCAAGGACCTCCTGTGCGTCTACGTTGCAATCGGTCAGAAAGCATCTACCGTAGCAAACGTCGTACGCAAACTGGAAGAGCACGGGGCGATGGCCTATACCATCGTTGTGGCTGCAACTGCTTCTGAGTCCGCCGCCTTGCAGTACATCGCGCCTTATTCGGGTTGCACGATGGGCGAATACTTCCGCGATCGTGGCCAGGACGCACTCATTATTTATGACGATCTGACCAAGCAGGCTTGGGCTTATCGCCAAATCTCGTTACTGTTGCGTCGGCCCCCGGGCCGAGAAGCCTATCCCGGCGATGTTTTCTATTTGCACTCACGCTTGCTGGAAAGAGCTGCTCGCGTAAGTGAAGCCTGGGTCGAGCGCTTTACCAAAGGAGCCGTCAAAGGCAAGACTGGTTCGCTAACTGCGTTGCCGATCATTGAGACGCAGGCAGGCGACGTATCCGCGTTCGTTCCGACCAACGTGATTTCGATTACCGACGGCCAGATTTTTCTCGAGACAGATTTGTTCAATGCGGGTATCCGACCGGCAATCAACGCTGGCGTATCGGTTTCGCGAGTCGGTGGGGCTGCACAGACCAAAATCATGAAACGCAAGGATACCGGCGGAGGCGCGCGCCTGGCGCTAGCTCAGTACCGTGAATTGGCGGCGTTCGCGCAGTTCGCTTCGGACCTTGATGAATCAACCCGTAAGCAGCTTGATCGAGGCCGCATGGTTACGGAATTGATGAAGCAGCTGCAGTACCAGCCGCTCCAGGTTTGGGAAATGGCACTCACATTGTTCGCCGCGAACAATGGCCACTTCGATGACATCGATGTCAAGAAGGCGCTGTCGGCCGAAAATTCACTGCGCAATTTCATCAAAGGCAAATATGCGGCACTCGCACTTCGTATGGATAAGGATTTGTCTGCGGACGATGAGAAAGCCCTGAACGAGGCAATCAAGGACTGGAAGAAGAACGCGACCTATTGAATTTGCACGAGCGGCGTATAGCCTTTTAAGTCACTCGTAATCCGGACTAAATCGATGGCGGGCACAAAAGAAATACGAAACAAGATCAAGAGTGTCCAGAGCACTCGCAAGATCACCAAGGCGATGGAGTTGGTCGCCGCATCCAAAATGCGACGGGCGCAAGAGCGCATGCGCGCGGCGCGCCCTTATGCGGAGAAAATTCGTAACGTCGCCGCGCACATTTCGCATGCCAATCCTGAGTACCGCCATCCTTTTCTGATTGCACGCGATACCGTCAAGCGAGTAGGCATCATTGTCATCACCACCGACAAGGGACTGTGTGGCGGACTGAATACAAATGTGCTGCGCATGGTACTAAATCAATACAAGCAATGGCAGAGCGAAGGCGAAGATATTGACATCTGCTGCATCGGCGGAAGAGGCCTTGGCTTCATGCAGCGGCTCGGCGCGAACGTCATATCGCAAGCGACCGGTTTGGGCGATCGTCCGACGCTGGAAGATTTGATCGGAGCCGTGAAGGTCATGCTTGATGGTTATAGTGAGGATAAATTCGATCGTGTGATCATTTTCTATACCCGGTTCATCAATACCATGAAACAGGAGCCGGTGATGGAGCAATTGCTACCGCTTACCGGCGAACGCATCGGCACCCCGCAGGGCAGCTGGGATTATATTTATGAGCCGGAGGCCAAAGCTGTTCTGGATCAGGTGCTCACTCGCTACATCGAGTCGGTGGTGTACCAGGGCCTGTCGGAAAACATGGCTTCCGAACAATCGGCGCGTATGGTCGCCATGAAGTCCGCATCCGACAACGCCGCATCCTTGATCGATGAACTGACGCTGGTTTACAACAAGAGCCGGCAGGCTTCGATTACCAATGAACTCTCCGAGATCGTCGCTGGCGCAGCCGCCGTATGAGGGTTTTGAACTCCGGGATTATTCAAATTAATCTGATTTACGTTTTCAGGAAAATATCATGAGCCAAGGAACCATCGTCCAATGCATCGGCGCCGTGACTGACATCCAATTTCCGCGGGAAGCCATGCCGAACGTGTATGACGCGCTGGTACTCCAAGAGTCGAACGAGGCATCGTTTGCGGAAAAGGGACTTACCTTCGAAGTCGAGCAACAACTCGGCGACGGCGTGGTTCGCTGCATTGCCTTAGGATCTTCGGACGGCTTGCGCCGGGGCATGAAGGTGACTTCGACTGACGCACCGATCTCGGTGCCCGTTGGCGCGGGCACATTGGGACGGATCATGGACGTGCTCGGGCGCCCGATCGACGAGGGTGGCCCGATCAAGACGGAAGCACGCCGCGCAATCCATCAGCCAGCACCGAAGTTCGCGGAATTGTCGCCTTCGGTGGATCTGCTTGAAACAGGCATCAAGGTGATCGACCTCATCTGCCCGTTTGCGAAGGGAGGCAAGATCGGCCTTTTCGGAGGCGCTGGTGTGGGTAAAACTGTCACCATGCTCGAGCTGATCAATAACATTGCCACCAAGCATGGCGGTCAGTCGGTTTTCGCAGGCGTAGGCGAGAGGACGCGCGAAGGCAATGACTTCTATCACGAGATGATCGAGGCAGACGTCATCAAGCTCGATAATCTTCCCGAGTCCAAGGTGGCAATGGTGTTCGGCCAGATGAACGAACCGCCTGGCAACCGGCTGCGCGTCGGTCTGACCGGACTAACGATGGCGGAGTCGTTTCGAGACGAAGGCCGCGATATTTTGCTGTTTATCGATAATATTTACCGCTTCACGCTGGCAGGAACCGAAGTGAGCGCACTGCTCGGCCGGATGCCCTCGGCGGTAGGCTACCAGCCTACCCTCGCCGAAGAGATGGGCCGGCTGCAGGAGCGCATTACCTCGACCAAGACTGGCTCGATTACTTCGGTGCAGGCGATTTACGTGCCGGCCGATGACCTGACGGACCCGAGCCCCGCTACGACTTTCGGCCATCTTGATGCTACCGTAGTGCTGTCCCGCGACATCGCATCCCTCGGCATCTATCCCGCTGTTGATCCTCTGGATTCGACCTCGCGCCAAGTAGACCCGAATACCATAGGCGACGAGCACTACAGCACCACGCGTCAGGTGCAAGCGACTCTGCAGCGCTACAAGGAACTGCGTGACATCATCGCCATCCTCGGCATGGATGAGCTCTCCCCGGAAGACAAACTGGTCGTCGCGCGCGCGCGCAAGATCCAGCGCTTCTTGTCGCAACCGTTCACCGTCGCGCAAAACTTTACCGGTTCGCCAGGCAAGTACGTCTCGCTCAAGGATACGATCAAGGGTTTCAAGATGATCGTCAATGGCGAATGCGATAGCCTTCCCGAACAAGCCTTTTACATGGTCGGTGCAATCGAGGAAGCTTTCGAAAAAGCAAAGACGCTGCAGTAAGAAAGTCAATTATGGCGAATACGATCCATGTAGACGTGGTCAGTGCCGAGCAGCAGATTTTTTCCGGTGAAGCGGAATTCGTGGTGTTGCCAGGGGAAGCGGGCGAATTGGGCATCTACCCACGGCATACACCGCTTATCACGCGCATCAAACCGGGCGCTGTACGCATCCAGCCTGCGGGCGGTGGACCGGAGAACCTGATATTTGTCGCCGGCGGCATTCTCGAAGTGCAACCAGCGATGGTCACAGTTCTGGCCGATACCGCGATTCGCGGACAAGATCTCGACGAGACCAAAGCCCTCGAAGCGAAGAAGCGGGCTGAGGATGCCCTGCGCAATGCCAAGGACAAGCAAGAAGTTGCGACGGTAGAAGCTGAGCTATCGATGCTCGCCGCGCAACTGGCAGCGATTCGCAGACTGCGCCATAAGTAAAACCGAGCGGGCTGGTTCCACGAGCAAACAAAGCAGCGACGTCCGTTCTGAATTTACCCGCCCGGCTGCCGCAAATGGCAAGCGACCCACTGCCCCGGGGAAATTTCTTGTAGCGGGGGTTCTTCTTGCCTGCAGCGGTCCTCGACATAGGGACAGCGCGTTTGGAACCGGCAACCAGCCGGCGGATTTATTGGACTCGGCACGTCACCTGCAAGTACGCGCCGCTGCTTGCGAATGGTCGGGTCGGGTATGGGCACGGCCTCAAGCAACGCTACAGTGTAGGGATGCTGCGGCTGCGTGAAGATTGCCCGCTTGGGCGCGATCTCGACAATCTTCCCGAGGTACATCACGGCGACGCGATGACTAATGTGCTCCACTACGGCGAGATCGTGCGCGACGAATAGATAAGACAAATCGAACTCGGCCTGCAGGTCCATTAGCAGATTGACCACTTGAGCCTGCACTGAAACGTCGAGCGCGGACACGGGCTCATCGCATACGATCAGCTTCGGCCGCAGTGCCAGCGCACGTGCGATGCCGAGGCGCTGGCGCTGGCCGCCGGAAAACTCGTAGGGATATTTCACCAGCTGATCGGCTCGTAGCCCGACGCGCTGGAACAGATCTGCAGTGCGAGAGCGTACCTGTTCGGTCCGCAGAGATTCGTAGTTGCGCAGCGGCTCCGCCACAATGTCCATCGCGCGCATGCGAGGGTTCAGTGACGCGTAGGGATCCTGGAATACCGCTTGCAGCTCGCGCCGCACCGGGCGCATTTCTCCCCGGCTCAGGCGATCGATGCGCCTGCCCCGCCACAGCACCTGACCGTCGGTCGGGTCGAGCAGCCGCAGAATCAGTTTGCCAGTTGTGGATTTGCCGCAGCCGGACTCGCCAACCAGTCCGAGTGTCTCGCCTTCATGAACAGAAAACCCCACGCCGTCAACGGCCAGGACTTTAGCCCCACGCGAAAGCAAGCCGGTCTTGGTCGGAAAATGCTTACGCAGTCCTTCGACTGTGAGCAACACCTCGCGCGCCGCGTTCATGTCAGGGGTTCCAACAGGCGGCCGAGTGCTCTGCGCCGTGCGCGGTAAAGGGCGGCACTTCCTGCTTGCAGCGCGCAATTGCATTCGGACACCGTGGAGCAAACAAGCAACCGGAGTGTTTTTCCCGGAGGGATGGGACCATCCCCGGAATTTCCACCAGGCGCTTGACCGCGCCATCTGCTGCTGACACGCCTAGATGCGGCATCGATCTGAGCAACCCGCGCGTGTAGGGATGGCGGGGATTTGCGAACAGATCTTCTACCGGCGCCTCCTCGACTTTGCGTCCGGCATACATCACTACGACTCGCTGTGCCATTTCCGCGACCACGCCGAGATCGTGCGTGATCAAAATAATCGCTGTGCCGGTTTCTCTAGTGAGTTCGCGCATGAGCTCCAGAATCTGGGCCTGGATCGTCACGTCCAGCGCGGTGGTAGGCTCGTCGGCCAGCAACAAGCGCGGGTTGCAAGCGAGCGCCATTGCGATCATGACTCGTTGGCGCATTCCGCCTGAAAGCTCATGGGGATACTGGCGAATACGGCGCGCTGGCTCCGGCATGCGTACTTTTTGCAGCATCTCTACGGCGTTTGTCATTGCATCGGCCTTGGACAAACCGCGGTGCAAGACCAAGCTTTCAGCAATCTGCCAGCCGACGGTTAGTGCAGGGTTCAGCGAGCTCATCGGCTCCTGGAATATCATCGCAATCGCATCGCCGCGAATCGCGCGCATCTGGTCTTCGCTTAACGCCAGCAGATCGCGACCCTCGAACAATAATCTGCCGCCGACAATACGGCCTGGTGGGGAGGCGATCAACCGCAGGATCGAGAGCGATGTCACGCTCTTCCCGCAGCCCGACTCGCCGACGATAGCCAAAGTTTCGCCTGCTGCTAACGAAAAAGAAACTCCATCTACCGCGCGAATGACCCCGTCGCGCATGAAGAAGCTGGTCTTGAGGTCTTCAACCTGCAGAAGCGGTGTGTTCACAACCGTCGCGCCAAGCGTGGATCGAGCGCATCACGCATGCCATCACCAAGCATGTTCACGGCGAGCACCGTCAGCGATAGAAATGCGCCCGGGAAAAAGATCAAGTAACTGGCGAGCTGAAACATGCTTCTGGCCTCGGCCATGATATTGCCCCAGCTGGGGACGTTTGGTGGTGTGCCGGCCCCGATGAAGGAGAGGATTGCCTCGGTGATCATTGCCGAGGCGCAGATGTAAGTGCCCTGCACGATCAGCGGCGCCAAGGTGTTTGGCAGAATGTGTCGCAGCAGGATCAAGGGCAGCCTGGTGCCCGTGGCGATTGCAGCGTCCACGTAGGGCTGCTCGCGCAAGCTCAGCACGAGACTGCGCACGAGGCGCACCACACGCGGCACCTCCGCCAGCGTGATCGCAATGATGACATTACCGACACTGGCTCTCGTCAATGCCATGAGCGCAATAGCCAGCAGTATCGACGGAATTGACATCAGGCCGTCCATGAAGCGCATGACTACGGCGTCCAGCCAGCGCACGAATCCGGTCACGAGTCCGATCGCGAGGCCGAGGACAATGGATAGCGCCGCCACCGTCACACCGACCGTCAAAGAAATGCGAGCCCCGAACACCACACGGCTGTACACGTCGCGGCCCAGCATGTCGGTGCCGAACCAATGCTCGCTCGAAGGCTGCCTTAAGCGCTGAATTGGCAAGAGCGCTTGCGGATCCGATGTGGCGAGCCAAGGCGCAAGCATTGCAATGACAACCATGGCAATGAGCACGACGGCCCCCACCATCGCAGTCGGGTGCCGGCGCAACGCATCGTAAAAGCGTTGCCAGGTGGGCGATACGGAGCGCGCTGCTTGGACAACTACAGTGTTCATGTCAGTAACGAATTCGCGGATCGAACAAGGTATACGAGAGATCGACTGCAAGATTGACTAGCACGTAGATGCCAGAGAACAGCAAGATCACACCCTGGATGATGGGGTAGTCACGCCGAAGAATTGCATCGACTGTAAGACGGCCGATGCCCGGAATGGCGAACACCGTCTCCGTGACGATGGCGCCACTGATAAGCAGTGCGACCCCAATGCCGATTACGGTGATGATAGGCACACCGGCATTCTTCAGTGCATGGCGCGTCAGCACGGCACGAGGGTTTAGTCCCTTTGCGTTGGCGGTGCGGATGTAGTCCTGCGAAAGAACGTCCAGCATTGCTGCGCGCGTGATGCGGGCGATCAGCGCCATGTAGACCGTGCCGAGCGCGATGCTCGGCAGGATCAGGTGCGACAGCCATGGCCACAGGCCTTCGCTGAGCGGCCGGTAACCCTGCACCGGCAGCCATTCCAGCTGGATGGAAAAGAGGCTGATCAGCAGGTAAGCAAGCACGAACACTGGCACTGAAAAGGCTAATACGGAGATACCCATGACACATCGATCGATTCGGGTACCGGCCTTAGCGGCGGCAATGACGCCGACCGGTACCGCGACCAATACTGCAATCACCAGCGTGAGCAGCGTTAAAGAAACAGTCGGCTGGACTCGCTGTGCGATCAACTTGGTGACGGGCAAGTTGGTGAATATTGACGTGCCGAGATCGCCATGCAGCAGCCTCCTTACCCAGCCGCCGAACTGAACCAGGAATGGCTCGTCCAGACCAAGTTTTGCGCGAATCAGCTTGATGTCGTCGGCAGTCGCGATGTCTCCAGCAATGACTGCAGCCGGATCTCCCGGCGTTAGGAACAACAACGAGAACACGAACAGCGCGACCACTGCCATAACAATGAACGTCGCTGCGAGACGCCGAACAATGTAGACGATCATGTCATCCCAAAGACCCTAGCGGCTCACTTCTTCTCGACGTTCCAGAGGAACGTCACGGGCGCGACAATAAGTCCGGACAAATTTGAGCGATATGCGGTCGGCAAAATGAATTGCGCGGTGGTGATATAGGGCACGAACTTGAAGGCTTCCACTTGCACAGCATCGGAGGCCTTTTTGCCGGTTGCCGCGTCGGTCGTGTTGAACCAGGCCTGGCGCAACCCTTCTAGCTTGGGATCGGCGGGCCAGCCGACCCAGGCTTTTTCACCGAGATTGACCATAGCCATGGAAGCCGGCGACGCGATGTCCGCCCCGACCCACCAGGTATGAAAGATGGACCAGCCACCTTTGTCTACCGGCTCTTTGGAAGTCCGGCGCGTAATCATGGTGCCCCAATCACTGGCTTGAAGCTCGACGTTAAGGCCAAGCTTGCGCAATAGTTCTGCCGTGATCAGAGACTGCGAATGCACGATCGGCTGATCGGTGGCAGAAATAATCACGATTCTCTCGCCTTTGTAACCGGCCTCCGCGATGAGCTTTCTGGCTTTGTCGAAATCGCGCTTGCCTTTGAGCGGCTCGGCACCCAATTCCGTGGAGAGCGGTGTGCCGCAGGTATAGAACGAATAGCAGGTGTGGCCGTTTTTTTCGTCGCCCGCAATGCCCAGCACGTAATCCTTTTGATCCACAACGTAAAGCAATGCTTCCCGCATTTTCTGGTTGTTGAACGGAGGCTGCAGGAAATTGAAACGCATGATGCCCATTGAGCCAAGGGGGTCTATGTTTTCGACTCGCACGTCCTTGTTCTTGCGCAACAGAGGGATCAGATCCGGAGGCAGCTGTTCCCACCAGTCAGCCTCGCCCGCGTTCAGCGCCGCAGCAGCGGTGGCGGAATCGGGAATGTAAATCCACTCCACGCGATCTACTTTGACAATCTTGCCCCCTGCGGCCCAGGACGGCGCTTCCTTGCGCGGCACGTAATCCGTGTTCTTGACGTAGACCACCTTGCTGCCAGGTATCCATTCGTCCTTTACGAACTTGAATGGACCCGAACCTATCGCCTCCGAGATGTTCTGCAGAGGGTCGGTTTTGGCAATACGTTCAGGCATGATGAACGGGACGTTAGACGAAAGTTTGCCGAGCGCTTCCAAGGTGAGCGGAAACGGTTTCTTGAGCTTGAGCTTGAAGGTCTTGTCGTTCACCGCGGTCCACGACTCGGTTGCTTGCGCCAACTTCTGACCGAGCGCATCGCGCTTGGCCCAGCGCTCAAGCGACGCAATGCAATCCGCAGAGCGCACTGGCTGGCCGTCGTGAAACTTGAGCCCCTCGCGCAGGGTGAACGTGTACGCCAGCTTGTCTTTCGATAGATCCCACTTATCGACCATCTGCGGTTGCACCCGGAACTTCGCATCGGTCGCGAACAGCGTGTCGTAAACCATATACCCGTGATTACGCGTGATGTACGCTGTGGTCGTGATGGGGTCCAGAATGCGCAAATCCGCCTGCGGAATGAACTTCAGGACCTTTTCCTGCGCGAATGCTGAAGTGACGGCGAACGCGAGGGCTAGCGTGAGACCCCGAAGTAAAGCGCAATCGACCTTCATGACTTTCTCCTGTGCGAGGATTGTTTGCAATCTGTGCCAGTGCACAAGCTTGCACTGTATCGTCGCGATCACCAGAAGTATAGGCCGCGGCCACGCAGCTGCCGCGGGGCAATCACACACTTACGCGAACGAGGACAATGCAAACTCCACAAGCATTTAACACAATCATTTGCACAGGCCGCATGGCGTTCGCGTTGGTGCAGGATGCATGGACATTCCCCGGTCGGCTACGTACCGCATAGGAGACCTTGCGGGTACCATGTGTGTTGTAGGAAAAGGGGATGCGATTGATGCGGGCGCGTATTTCCAGCGCAATTAAGGAGGCGGTATGGCGGCACAAATGAATGTGCTCGAACTGACCAAGCAGCTTGTGCGCATGAATACCGTCAATCCGCCGGGTCAGGAAGAAAACTGCGCGCGCCATCTAGGTTCGTTGCTGGAAAAGAACGGCTTCAGTACTAAATATCATGAGTTGGCCCCGGGAAGGGCAAGCGTGGTGGCGACCATCGGCGGCCGCGCGCACAAGGCGCCGCTTTGCTTCACCGGCCACATTGATACGGTTCCGCTGGGCGCTGCCAAATGGAAAATGGATCCGTTCGCGGCCGATGCGGAAGGCGGCAAATTATACGGCCGCGGTACGAGCGACATGAAATCCGGCGTGGCTGCTTTTGTGGTCGCGTCGGTGAATTTGGCGCGAAGCCTGGAACACTCGGCCGGGCTGGTTCTGGTCATTACAGCAGGCGAGGAAACTGGCTGTGAAGGTGCGTTCCATCTGGTCCATAAGACCGGGGCATTGGGTCGCGCTGGCGCGGTTGTCGTAGGGGAGCCGTCCTCCAACTATCCGTTCGTGGGGCATCGCGGCGCCTTCTGGCTAAACGCCCGCACGCGCGGCGTGACCGCGCACGGCTCCATGCCGGAAAAAGGCGTGAACGCGGTGTTCAAAGCAGGCAGAGCGCTCGCGGTGCTGGAGAAATTCCGTTTTGGCAATCCACCACACCCGCTGATGGGTCAGGCAACACTGAACGTAGGCACCATCCGTGGCGGACTCAATATTAATTCTGTCCCTGATGAAGCGGTAATCGGGATTGACATTCGCACCATACCGAACGTCCGGCATGCCGAATTGAAAGCAGAACTTATGCGGCAGCTGGGAGATGAAGTCGAACTGGAAACGCTGCTCGACCTGGAGAGTGTATTTACCGAGCCTACTAACCCGTGGATCCAGGAAGTGTTTGATGTCATGCAGCCGATTGTTGGCCACGCTGCCGAGCCGCGCATAGCAACCTACTTCACCGATGCCGCCCCGCTTAATATCGCGTACAACCTCCCGCCCACCATTATTTTGGGGCCGGGAGAAGCGCAGATGGCTCATCAGACAAACGAATACTGCGAAATCGATCGCATTACGCAAGCAGTCGCCGCGTACGAGGGTATTGCACGGCGCTGGTGCGCTGTTTGATGGAGGAAGAAGTATTTTCCGCAAGCGCTCCTGCTGAACGCATTGCGTCGTTGGTCGATAACGGATCCCTGACAGGGGCCGCTCAGCACGGCACGCTACACATTGCCAGCGGCACCATTGAAGCGCGTCAAGTAAACGTCATCGCTACCAACCGGCATGCAGCCGGCGGATCCCTGGGCGTTATCGAAGCAAAGGCGATCTCCGCAATCTTGGAGCAGAGCAGCGCGGCTCATCATGCCGTGATTTTGTGCCTGGACTCCGCTGGCGCAAGACTGGACGAAGGACTGGCTGCGCTAGGGGCATTTCGGCAACTTTACCGGCATATGCTCGACTCGCGCCTCGCCGGTCTTCCGACACTGGCGTTGATAGGGCGGCACTGTTTTGGCGGCGCCAGCATGCTGGCGACAACTTGCTCGCAACGCGTTTACAGTGACGCGTCCCGCTTGGCGATGTCTGGGCCGGCGGTAATCCAGGCACTGGGCGGCAGCGGCGAACTCGATGCGAATGACGCTTTTGCCGTAACGTTGCTTATGGGAGGAGCTGCCCGCACGCGTATGTCTCCAGCCGATCATTTGTGCGACGACACGCACGCTGACTTCCGGCGGGCAGCGCGCAACTGGATCGTCGATGTTGCAGCCGCCCCGGCGCTCGACCTGCGACAGCAGCACACCCGCCTCGGCAAGCGTCTGCTTGCTCACGGAATGGCGCCATCACCCCCCACCAACGCGCGCGACGACTTACCGGCAGTGCTTCAGGAAATCCTGCCGCCAGGCATCGAATTACACACGATGGATGGAGTTCTTTTCGGCCGTAGCAAAAGTTCGCCAAACGCTTTTTTTGGACTTATCGAGGGCAACCCGGTCGGCGCGTTGACTGTCTGGACACTTGCAGGCGAGTGCCTTGCGGTTGGAGATCAGCGCCCCGGCGAGGCGGTCACTATTTTTTTGGACTGTCCAGGTCAGGCGCCCACTTTCCGGGATGAGCTGGTGATGCTATCCGAATATGTTTCCCACCTTGCGCTGGTGCTTGCTTCCTTACGTCGCAACGGCCACCGTGTAACGCTCCAGTTATTGGGAGATGCCGCCGGCGGAATCTATGTTGCGCTGGCAGCGCCCGCCGCCCGCGTACTAGCGTTGCCGGGTGCCAACGTACAAATACTGCCGCCGGCGGCAATCGCGCGTGTGCTGCGCCGGCGCAGCGCGTCCACCGATGTGGAAGATTACATGCGCGCCGGCGTAGTCGATACCCTGATATGAGCCGCGCTTGAACGCGAACTTCTATGCTGCCGTAGCGGCGGCCAGCGTGAGGAGCAGCGAACAGGTATTGCTGGAAACCGATGAGGGACGGTCGTACACGCGCGGAGACCTGCTGCGTGAGTCGGCCCGCTTGGCCAACTTGCTTTGTGATGCGGGCGCGGTCCGCGGCGATCGTATCGCAGTGCAGGTGGATAAGTCCCCGTCGGCGCTGTTCCTCTATCTGGCTTGTCTGCGTGCCGGGCTCGTCTACCTGCCCCTCAATACGGCCTACCAGCGCGGCGAACTCGCATATTTTCTGCAGGATGCCGAACCGATAGTGGTCGTCTGCCGGCCTCAGTCATTGGTACTGCTGCGCGAACTTTCTGACGGGAAAGCCAAGATCTTTACGCTCGATCATGAGGGCTGCGGATCGCTTGCCGATGCCGCGGCCGCATTGCCAGACGAATTCAAAACGGTTGAGTGCGCAGCCGATGATCTGGCGGTCATTATCTATACCTCGGGCACAACCGGGCGCTCCAAGGGAGCGATGGTGACCCATCGCAATCTGCTGTCGAACTCGAAAGTGCTGGTAGATTATTGGGGATTCAGCGATCGCGACGTGCTGTTACACGCGCTTCCGGTGTTCCATATCCACGGACTGTTCGTTGCCAACCACTGCGCGTTGTTGTCCGGCGCGAAGTTGCTATGGCACAGGAAATTTGATTCCGTGCTCGTACTACGGGATCTGGCGCGCGCGACCGTCATGATGGGCGTACCAACTTTCTACACCAGATTGCTGGCGCATCCGGGATTCGACCGCGAGGCTTGCCGCAACATGCGTCTGTTCATTTCCGGTTCTGCACCGCTTCAGCCCGAGACGTTCAGGGAATTCAAACAACGCAGCGGGCAATCCATTTTGGAACGCTATGGTATGTCGGAGGCCGGCATGATCTGTTCCAATCCGCTGCATGGAGAACGCCGCGCAGGCAGTGTCGGTTTGCCGTTGCATGGTGTGTCGCTGCGCATTGCGGGGAAGGACGATGATCCCTTAGGGCAAGGTTCAGTCGGCTCGATCCAAATCAGAGGTGAAAACGTATTTGCCGGCTACTGGCGCAATCCCGACAAGACACGCGTGGAATTTACCGAGGACGGATATTTCCGCACCGGCGATATCGGCGCGATGGATAGCGACGGATATGTCTCGATCGTTGGTCGCGCCAAGGATGTCATTATCAGCGGCGGCTACAACGTGTACCCCAAGGAAATCGAGCTGCTGCTCGATGCGCTGCCTGGCGTCATGGAATCTGCTGTCATTGGTATTCCGCATCCTGATCTTGGCGAGGCCGTTACCGCAGTGTTGGTGCCAAAACGCGGCGCGCTACTTGACCCGGCGGCCATGATCGCGGAACTCAAAAATAACTTGGCCAATTATAAAGTTCCAAAGCAGATTTACGTCGTCGACGAAATGCCGCGCAACGCAATGGGGAAGGTGCAAAAAGCGTTGTTGCGCGAACTTCATGGCAGGACAACACCCGGATAATGGAAAGGCATGAACGAATGCAAACGATAGCCGGTTATTGAACACTGCCTTGGAACAGCGACCACAGCATGCGGGTTGCGAGAATAAACAGAATGACCGCAAAGATCTTTGTCAACGTGCTTGTTGGCATGCGATGGGTCATCGTTGCACCCCACGGCACCGTAACGAACGTGCCCAGCACAATGCCGGCAAGGGCAGGCAAATAGACATAGCCCAGGCTAAGGGCCGGCAAATGCTCCTTGTTCAACCCCGTAACGATGAAGCCTACCGCACCGGCCAAGGCTATCGGCAGACCCAATGCCGCAGAGGTGCCAATTGCTTGGCGCATCGGCACGTTACAGAGGCTCATGAGCGGAATTGTCATTACACCTCCGCCGACGCCGACCAGGCTGGAAACTACGCCGATGGCTGTCGCAACCGCTGTCATTCCCGGTTTATCGGGCAGTTGCCGCGTTGGTTTTGGCTTTACGCCGACGAACATCTGGACAGCGGAGTAATAGACGAAAATCACGAAGAAGACAGCCAGATACCTGGATTTCAGTTGGTCCGCGAGCACCGTGCCGAGCAAGGTCCCAACAATTAATCCCGGAACGGCCGCGCGCAAAATGTCCCAGCGTACTGCTCCGTGCTTGTGGTGGGCCCGCAAACTGGAAAGTGAAGTGAAGACAATGCTGGTAATAGAAGTGCCTAGTGCAAGGTGTACTACGCGATCTTCAGGAAAGCCCTGCAACGCGAACACGTACACCATCAGGGTAACGAGCATCAAGCCGCCGCCAATACCGAGCAGCCCCGCGAAGAAGCCCACGAACAGTCCCATCAACAGATAGACAATCCACCACAAATCCATGATGGTGTGCGACTTACAATAAAGTAAGGATAAACGTGCCTTCGATCGGACTAACCGGTGTAATTGACAGCCGGTTGCCTCGTTGCAGCACACGCATGGAAGCCAGTTCCGGATGGCGGTGCAGTTCCGGCAGCCCAACCAATCGCGTTTTCCTGACCAACGTTACATCGACGTTGAACCAACGGGGATGGTCTCGGGAAGCCTTCGGGTCGAAGTATTCGCTTTTACGGTCGAATTGCGTTTCGTCTGGATAAGCTTGCTTCGAAACGCGAGCAATGCCCGCAATGCCGGGTTCCGGGCAGCTCGAATGGTAAAAGAACACTTGATCGCCGACGCGCATTTGATCGCGCATGAAATTACGTGCCAGATAGTTGCGTACGCCCCACCAGGGAGCCGTTTTCCCTGGCGCCTGGGCCAGGTCGTCGACGCCGAATACGCCCGGCTCGGACTTCATCAGCCAATAATTCATATCTTTTTTACGCAAAAAAAAAGCTCCGGGGCTTCCGGAACTTTCCTATCGCGAGACATCGCGTCAGTCCACGCGGTATGAACACTTCGCTGCGATCGGGACTGCTCAAAATAGGAGCCCCCTGCGATTCCCATCAGGCCGGCATCTTGAACCTAGGGTCCAAGGCGGTCGCTTTCCGAGCACATCAGGCGCTTCCGATTGGGACGCGCACAACAGCGCTACTTTAGGCAGCAACCAAGTCGATTAACATTGGTTCAAAGAATTACAACCTGACGAACCCCGCAGGGGACATTGACTCGCGTCAGAACAACTCATCCTGACCATTCATTGCCTGGTCGATGGTTGTCTGCATGGAAAATATTCTACGCTTAAATTCACCGACATCAAATCCGCCTTCCATCCTGCTGGAAAGGAATTCGTGCGTAATATTCAATGCGGCCATGATTGCGATACGTTCCACACCGAGCACTTTTCCGGCGTCTCGAATCTCGCGCATCTTCATATTGAGATATTCGATGGCCTTGAGCAGGTCCTTCTGTTCGTCCTCCTGGCAGGCGATGCGAAACTCCCGCCCCATGATGTTCACGTCGAGGCCGCCCTTGGTCTGCGTGCTCATTCGGCGCCATCCGGAATCTGGGTTAACAAACCCTCAAGACGACTCTTCGCGGTGTTGACCTTGTCAGCGAGGCGCTTGTTCTCGCTTTGAACCGAGGCCAGATTTTGCCGCAACTGGGAGTTATCCTCGCGCAGCTTCTGGGTCAGCTTGATGAGTTGACTGATCTTGTCATCGAGCGCGGTAAGTTCTGCTTCCATGAGAGCACTATAATTATGAAAACCGTGAAAAGTCAACTGCTAACGCATTTTTTTGAAAGTGCTTTGGCATATATGGCGGTTATCTACCCCCGGTTTGGCTTAGAGTGGTCTGCCAATGATCCGTTGTGCGTTCCGAGGCATGTTGTTGACATTAATCTGAGTGTTCAGATTCCTGGGATCCGATAGAATCCCGGCACGTTCTCGGGTGCCCCAAATACCTTCGTTTGAGGGGTCCAACGGGAAACAGGTGAGCGACTTGAGCGACTAGTCGCAATTCCTGTGCTGCCCCCGCAACGGTAAGCGCTGGTGGGGCGTATCACGATGCCACTGCAGGGGTGGGAACATCTGCCCCGTGGGAAGGCGATACGCCTGAAGCGCAAGCCCGGATACCGGCCCTTGGACGCAACGGAGATCCGCGTGGGGCGGGCATTCCGGTGTCGGCAAGTCCTTCACCTCCCCTAAGGACTCCCTGTCTGAATCACGCGCATGCGGCGGGCTTGCGCCTCAGGGGGAACAGCAATGAAAACGATTGGAGTAAACCTACTGCTGGTGGGGGCGCTGTGGGCTGCCAGCGTGGCGCGCGCTGAGGAAAATAGCGACGTCGTCGCCGAGGAAGTTGTAGTGACGGCTACGCGGTTCGAGGAAAAGCCCGGGGATCAACCCATCGGGGTGACCATAATTTCGGGCGAAGATATTCGAAGCAGCGGCGAGACTTCGCTCCCACGCTTGCTGGCTCGCCAGGTCGGCGTCGTGGTTCGTGACAATAGCGGCAGCCCGGACATGCAAGTGGACCTCGGCGGGTTTGGCGTTACCGGGGACCAGAATACGCTGGTCCTGCTCGACGGTCATCGCTTAAGCGAGTACGAACTCACTACACCAAGATGGTCCTCCATCCCTTTGGAATCCATAGATCGGATTGAAATCGTGCGTGGCAGCGGGGCTGTTCTCTATGGCGGAGGGGCGACTGGCGGAGTGATCAATATAATGACCAAGGCAGCGCAGCGCCAGACCAGATCATTCGACGCTTTTGCAGGTGCCGGCAGTTACAACACCCGGGATTATCGCGTCGGAGGACAGATAGCGAACGAGTCGATCGGTCTCAGTCTGAACGGTGCCCGCTATAGTTCGGACAATTACCGCGAAAATAACCGTGTTGAGCAGGAAAATTTTGTCGCGGACTTGCGCACTTTCGATCCCAGCCATAGCCTGAGCCTGAAGGTTGGCTACGATCAGCAGGATCTTCGTCTGCCGGGCTTCCGAACCGAAGCGGAATTGGCTAGCGACCGCCGCGGCACCCGCACACCAACTGACTTTTCCAACCGCAGCGGCGGATTCGCTAATTTTTCGGGCAGTGCCAGGCTAGCGGATACGGAATTGCTTGCGGACTTGGGTTATCGGCAGAAAGAGAATGATTTTCACGCGGCCTTTTCCGGCTTAAGCCTGGATGGCAATACCAAAGTGGAAATCTGGAACTTCTCCCCAAGGGTAAAAATTCCCTATGCCGCGTTTGGAATCAACAATAGCTTGGTGGCCGGGGTAGATTGGGATAATTGGCAATACGACTCCACACGCAATAATCCAGCTTCCGCTAGCGCGCAACAGCGTGATTCCGCAGTTTATCTGCAGCAGGTCTCAACTTTGAAGCCGGGAACCACACTGGCGCTGGGCGGCCGATTGCAGAGAGTCGATTTCGAGGCAAATGACTCAACTGCTTTGGCTGGCACTGCAACGACGGACCAAAGCCGTACCGTCTCCGCTTACGAAATCGGCGCGCGCCATCAATTACGACAGGCCACGGCAGTGTATGCAAAGTATGGATACAGTTTTCGAATCGCAACGCTTGACGAAATCTATTCCCCCGGTCTTGGGGCGTTTTTTATACCGCCTTCGGTCACATTCCTAGAGCCACAGACTTCCCATGACGCCGAACTGGGTTTCGAGACGCAAGTCGGTCCGGGAAATTATCGAATTGCCCTTCACAATGCAGACCTCAAGAATGAAATTCATTTCGATCCGAACGCATTTGCTAACGTCAATCTGCCGCCCACCCAGCGCTCCAGCGTGGAACTGGAGGCACGGTGGCTTTTGACCACAGCCGTCTCGCTGTCCGCAAACTACACTTACACGGATGCGAGATTCCGTTCCGGCATGCTTGCGGGCGTGGATGTTTCCGACAATCGAATTCCGCTGGTGCCCCGCCATTTGGCTAACGTTGTGCTTGATTGGACATTTGAGCAACACACGCGGCTGAACGCGGCGGCCAATTATGTCGGCAGCCAGTTGTACGACGGCGATGAGCTCAATACATTCGGCAGAGAAATGCCCGCCTATTGGACGGCCGATATGGCTGTCTTCCACACAATTGACAATTGGACGATCGGAGCGACTGTGCGGAACTTGTTTGACGAGAAGTATTACACATACGCATTGGCGATAACGTTCCCGACCAATACCTTTGTTGCCTATCCGGCGCCTGAACGCAGTTTTTTCGTTTCTGCGCAGTATCGGTTCGGCAAATGAAGCATTGTCATCGATAGGCCGCCGGTCCGCCCGCAAGCTCTTGACCGGCTTCCTGTCCTGCGCCTCATAGTTTTGTTATTGTGCGAGCCATGCAGCACATGACAAGCACCGAGCTTTATTTGCGCCTGCTCCGGTATGTCAAACCATACTGGGGTGTTTTCGCGCTCTCAATCCTCGGCATGTTGATTACCGCGGCCACGGAAGTTGCGCTCCCGGTCGCCGTGAAACCTTTTCTTGATGGTACCTTCGTTAACAAGGACCCATTTCTGGTTACCTGGGTTCCGGTACTCATGGTGCTGCTGTATGTAATCCGCGGCAGCGGCGCGTACATTGGGACCTATGCCAGCGCCTGGGTCGGCAACAAAGTTGTCATGGATTTGCGCGACCAAATGTTCCGCCGCATGCTCGCACTCCCGCTTGGCTATTTTCACGACAACACGACTGGCAATCTGATCTCCCGTTTTACCTTTGATGCGGCTCAGGTTACTGCTGCCGCGACCAACGTGGTCATGGTGCTCGTCAAGGATTCGGTCACGATCCTGGGCCTGTTGGCCTACCTTTTGTATATCGACTGGAAGCTCACGCTGATCTCGCTGATCATGATTCCCCCGATCGCCGTGGTGGTGCGCTATTTCAATGTCCGGCTGCGCAACATGAGCCGCAAGACGCAGCAAGCCATGGGGGACATCACCCAGGTGCTGCAGGAAACCATCGAGTGCAATAAGGTCGTCAAGGTCTTTGGTGGACAGGATTACGAAGCCAAACGCTTCATGGAAACAAGCAACCGGTTGCGCGGGTTCAGCATGAAACAGACCGCTGCTGCTGCCGCTAATGTGCCGATCGTGCAACTGCTTGCCGCCATCGCCGTTGCCGTAGTGGTCTATTACGCTACGGTTCAGGCGCAATCGGATGCCACCACGGTTGGCGGATTTGTTTCCTTTCTGGCCGCGATGTTGCTCCTCACCCCGCCCCTGAAAAGGCTCACTGGCGTTGCAGAATATCTTCAACGCGGCCTTGCCGCCGCTGAAAGCGTGTTTGCGCTGCTTGATGAAAAACCTGAAACAGATGAGGGAAAAGTACCGCTGCGGCGCGCTCGCGGCGATATTGGATTTCGCCAAGTCAGTTTCCGCTATGCACGCGCGGATCAACAGGCTCTAAAAAATATAACGCTGTCGATTAGCGCCGGAGAGACTATCGCGCTAGTGGGCTCTTCCGGGGGTGGCAAGACCACATTCGCGAACATGGTTCCGCGTTTTTATCACGCGGACTCTGGAGTTATCACGATCGATGGTCACGATATCGAATCACTAGCACTCGCAGACCTACGGCGCAATATCTCCTTGGTGAGCCAGGAAGTCGCTTTATTCAACGACACTGTGGCGGCGAACATCGCATATGGCCAAGCAGCCGGGGCCAGTCGTCAGGCCATCCAACGTGCTGCAGAGGCCGCGCATGCTTTGGATTTCATACGGGAGATGCCGCAAGGCTTCGATACATTGATCGGGGAAAACGGCGTACGTTTGTCCGGCGGGCAACGCCAGCGCTTGGCTATTGCACGGACCGTCTTGAAGGATGCACCCATCCTGATTCTGGACGAAGCCACATCGGCCCTCGATTCAGAATCCGAGAAACACGTGCAGTCGGCACTTGAACAACTCATGCACGGCCGGACGACTATCGTCATCGCGCATCGGCTGTCGACCATTGAGAAGGCAGATCGGATAGTCGTGCTGGATAAAGGCGAGATTGCCCAGATCGGGACCCATGCTGAACTGCTCGCCGAAGGTGGAATTTACGCCAAACTTCATAGCATCCAATACGCCGTTGCCGGCACTCAGCAAGAGCCCGAACTGGATCCAGTTGCATGACGCTTTCGCGTAATCGGCAGACCTGACCAAACTTTCGTCAAATATCGGGACATCGGGCAGTGACTATTCAACAAACGCAATGTGCGCAGGAAAGCACTCCAGTCAGGCCCGTCATTGATCGCAATCGCTGCGAAGGCAAACAGGCTTGCGTGGCGGTGTGTCCCTACAACGTGTTCGAGATGGCCACTGTCCCGCGGGAATTACGCCGTGAATTAAGCCTGCGCGGGAAGCTGAAGGGCTATGCCCACCGCTGGCAACAAGCCTTTGCTGCCAATGCAGACGCCTGCCATGCCTGTGGACTTTGCATCGCGGCATGTCCAGAAAAGGCGATTACCCTAGTTCGTTCAGGCTAGCACGCTGCAGCATTCAGCTACCCTGCTTCTCGGCTCACGGTCACGGGCTGCCCAGGTGGCACGCCACTTGCCACTTCTTCGGAAAGCGCCCCGTCGGCCGCTTAATTGACAGGAGACATCATGGGCAAATATTTTTTGGCATGGCTGCTGGGCGTACCGTTTTTCGTACTGGTAATCCTCTATCTGTTCTTTCACTGAGCGCGTTCTGCGGTCTGGCGAAATTGAAAGCTTGCGATGGCGCACTGAGAGCACAAGCTTCGTAAAACTTGCAGGAGGGGTGTAACTAGTACAGGGGAATTTTCCCGGTTGAACGCACCAATCTACTTAAGCATCGCATTGCACGCGATGCGACAGCGGATATCTGCGGCAGACGCGATCGTGCGCGCGTGGCACAGCGATTGCAAAGAGTCTACGAGTGCAGCACCGAGCTGCCAAAGAACAAACCTTAAGGAGGATAAATGCACGTTCAGAACAAACGTCGCCCCGCATTCCGCATCATCCGCGGTTCATCCGGTCTTTGGGAAGTCGTTGAAGACGGAATACGTGAAGCGCTTGCTTTATTCCGCGCACCACAGGCGGCCTTATCGTATGCCTGCGATCTGGCTGCCATGCACAAGGGGTCCCTTGTAATGGTATTCGACCGGGCGTCGCCGAGAGCGCGGGCGCCCGTGCACCAGCATCGTGGCCCGGCGAGCTTGCAATGATGCGTCCTGACCGTGCGTTCATACTGGAACACTCTCCGCGGACCTTCGTCAGGCGAGCTGCCAACACCTTGGTCAACACACTGGTTCTCTGTGTTGGCGTAACCATGCTGGCTGCATGCAAGAGCAACGGACCGACTGTTTTTGACGATGCTTCCGCAATAGCCGTGCTTGCCGCCACCCCGGGCAGCTCAGTGCATGGGGTAGTGACTTTCGTGCGAGCGGGTGATGCGACACAGGTCAATGCGAACCTGTCCGGGTTCAAACCGAACAGTACCCACGGCATCCATGTACACGAGCTTGGCGACTGCTCCGCGCATGACGCCACCAGCGCCGGGGAGCATTTCAATCCGGAATCCTCGGCACATGGCGCGCCCGGCGCACCAGAGCATCACGCCGGCGACCTGGGAAATGTGACTGCCGATGCGAGGGGGGACGTCTATACGACGTTCAAAATTTCGCAAGGCAGCTTCGGCACGGGCAATGACAGCATCATTGGCCGCGGCCTGATAGTGCATGCCGACAGGGATGATTTGCATTCGCAGCCTGCCGGAAACTCGGGCGCCCGACTTGCATGCGGCAGCATCACGCGCAATCCGGACCGCATGACTGTCGCGAAGAGCGGTCAGTCGTGAGCTGTTAGTGTGCTTTGTCCCAGTTGGGGCCGATGCCGAGATCGATAGCCAATGGGACATCCAAAGACGCAACGCTGTTCATCAATTGCGGCAGCTCGTTCTTGATCACGTCGATTTCTGATTCCGGCACTTCAAGAACCAGTTCATCGTGCACTTGCATGACGAGCCGGCTTTTCCTGCCGGTGGAGTCAATCCAGCGTTGCACGGCAATCATGGCCAGCTTGATCAAGTCGGCAGCAGTGCCCTGCATGGGAGCGTTGATTGCGGCACGCTCCGAGCCCTGACGGCGCGGCCCGTTGCTTGCATTGATGTCCGGCAAGTAGAGCCTTCGCCCGAATACGGTTTCGACATAGCCGAGCTTGCGAGCCGATTCGCGCGTGCGTTCCATGTAATTTTTAACGCCCGGGTAGCGCAAAAAATAGCGCTCCATATATTGCTGGGCTGCTGCCCGCTCGATGCCGAGCTGTGCAGCCAGCCCAAATGCCGACATGCCGTAAATCAGGCCAAAATTGATGACTTTCGCGTAGCGGCGCTGCTCACTCGTTATGACTGGGGACTCCACGCCAAAAATCTCCGACGCTGTATGCCTGTGCACGTCTTCTCCAGAGGCAAAGGCGTGCAGCAGTCCCTTGTCTTGCGATAGATGCGCCATGATGCGCAGTTCCACCTGCGAGTAGTCCGCCGAAACAATGGCAGAGCCCGGCGCCGCGACAAACGCTTCGCGAATGCGGCGGCCTTCGGCAGTGCGAATCGGAATGTTCTGCAGATTCGGTTCGTTGCTGGAGAGCCGTCCCGTGATTGCAACCGCTTGCGCATAAGTAGTATGCACTCGGCCGGTTGTTGCATTCACCATGCGCGGGAGCTTGTCCGTATAAGTGGACTTCAGTTTTGACAAGCCGCGATATTCCAGAATCAGCTTCGGCAAGGGGTGGTCGAGCGCCAACTGCTGCAAGACGTCTTCGTCGGTAGAAGGTACGCCGCTCGGCGTTTTCTTGATTACCGGAAGTCCCTGGCGCTCGAACAAGATCTCCTGCAACTGTTTCGGCGAATTCAAATTGAATGGCTGCCCCGCCTGGTAATGCACGCTTTGCTCGAGTTCCTGGAGTTTGCTGCCCAATTCGCGACTCTGTTGCTCGAGCAATTGTGCATCAAGCAGCACGCCGTTGCGTTCCATGGCAAACAGAACTTTGGACACCGGCATCTCAATTTCGCGGTAGATGTGCAATAGCTTCTCATCCTGCTCGATTTGCGGGTGCAGGACCTGGTGCAATTGCAAGGCCACGTCCGCATCTTCAGCCGCGTACTCCGTTGCGCGCTGCATCTCGACTTGCTGGAAGGAAATGCGAGCTGCTCCTTTGCCAGTCACATCGTCATACGTGGTGGTCGTTATGTTGAGATGGCGGCTGGCGAGGTTGTCCATGTCGTGCGGACGATGGCTTTCCAGCACATAAGACTGCAGCAATATGTCGTGTTCAACGCCTGCTAGTTTTATGCCGCAATTGGCAAAGACGTGCATATCAAATTTCGAATTCTGGCCAACTTTGCGGGCGCCTTCGTCCTCGAGCCAGTCTTTTAGTGCCGCAAGGACCTGTTCCCGGGATAGCTGTTGGGGCGCACCGGCATACGCGTGACCCAGGGGAATATAGGCGCCGGCATCGGCTGCGATGGACACCGAAATACCCACCAGGTGCGTCGTCATCGGATCGAAGGTGGTGGTTTCCGTCTCCAGTGAGACAAGATCGGCAGCTTTGATCTTGGTGATCCAGGCGTGCAGTTGTTCCTCTGTAAGGATGGTTTCATAGGTTTTGGGTTGCTGGGGGCGTGAGACCGCCGTTTCGTGCATATCCGGATCCGAATCTCGCGCTTTATTCTGCAGCTCTCGCAGCAATCCCCTGAATTCAAGCTTATCGAACAGGCGCATGAGTTCAGGCACGTTCTGCGGCTGCGGCGCAAGCTGCTCTACATCGATGGACAAGGGCACATCGCATTTGATGCTGAGCAGTTTTTTTGCCGTGGGCAGCCATGGCAGCGCCGTGCGCAAGTTCTCGCCAACGGCGCCGGGAATCTCCCCGGCATGGCGGATCACTTCGTCGAGCGAGCCATACTGCAGTAGCAGCTTTACGGCGGTCTTCGGGCCGACTTTATCCACGCCAGGGATGTTGTCCACCGAGTCACCAATCAACGTAAGATAGTCCACCATCTGCGCCGGCTTGATACCAAACTTTTCCTCGACACCTTTTTCGTCGAGCGACTCGTTGGACATCGTGTTCACCAGCCTGACCATCGGGTTGACAAGCTGCGTGATGTCCTTGTCGCCAGTCGAGATGACGGTGTACACGCCTCGTGCTTCGGCCTGTTTCGCCAACGTGCCTATTACATCGTCCGCCTCCACGCCATCCACCATCAGCAAAGGCCAGCCCATGGCCCGGACGCTTTCGTGCAATGGTTCGATCTGCTTTGTGAGGTCATCCGGCATCGCTGCCCGCGTGGCCTTGTATTGCGGATACCAATCGTCGCGGAAGGTCTTTCCTTTTGCGTCGAATACGCAAGCTATATAATCCGCCGACGTTTCGTTCCTGAGCTTTTGCAGCATGCTGAGCACGCCCTTCACAGCGCCGGTTGGTTCGCCCTGCCGGGTGCGCAAGTCAGGAAGCGCGTGGAACGCGCGATAGAGATAGGAAGATCCATCCACCAGTACGAGCGTTTTCATTAGCGATTAGCGGAAAACATCAACATGAGCGAAAAACAGAAGGTGCCGGTTCCGCTCGCTCCAGAATTTGCCGAGAAGGCATGGTCTGCGCGGGAATCATGGCGAGTGTTTGGAATTATGGCAGAGTTTGTCGAGGCGACCGAGCGTCTGGCCCATATTCGCCCGGCGGTCAGTGTCTTTGGCAGCGCCCGGACCACGCCCGACCATCCGTACTACGCGCTGGGGGAAGCCATCGGCCGTAAGCTCTCCGACGCCGGGTTTGCCGTAATTTCCGGCGGAGGCCCGGGCATCATGGAATCAGTCAACAAGGGAGCGTACGCGGGGCGTTCGCTATCCGTAGGTCTGAACATCCAGTTGCCGCATGAACAGAGCGCGAATGCGTATCAGGATGTCAGCCAGACGTTCCGCCATTTTTTTGCGCGTAAGGTCATGTTCGCAAAATTTGCGTGTGCGTACGTTGTGCTGCCCGGGGGATTTGGCACGCTCGATGAACTGGGCGAAATCCTGACGCTGGTTCAGACTGGAAAAATCCGGCGCATTCCAATCATTCTCGTGGGCGCGGCGTTCTGGCGCGGCTTGCTCGATTGGGTCGCGGATCGCATGGTCGCGGAAGCCATGATCAATCCGGAAGACATGGATTTGATCAAGGTCCTTGATGACCCCGGCTACGTCGTTGACGCCATATTCGATCACTACGAGAAGCGCGGGTTCGAAATGACCGCCGCCGAACGAGAAGCCCAGCTGAATCTCTAGACTCCCATTCGATGTCAGTTTTTACGACCGTTACCCGGGAACAGCTTTCCGCGTGGCTGCGCAACTACTCGATCGGCGTTCCGACGAGCCTGGAAGGCATTTTGTCGGGAATCGAGAACACCAATTACTTTGTGACTACCACGCACGGCCGCTTCGTGCTTACCCTGTTCGAAAAGCTCACTCGCAATGAATTGCCGTTCTATCTGAACCTGATGGCGCATCTCGCGCGTGCCGGAGTCGAGGTGCCCGCGCCCGCGCCCGACCGGACAGGTGCATTGTTTTCCCACCTGAACGGTCGTCCGGCGGGACTCGTAACGCGGATCGAGGGCGAGCCGGTCGAACATCCGCACAGCGCACACTGCGCCGCGGTCGGCGATGCGCTTGCACGCCTGCATCTCGCTTCCCAGAGTTATCGTCCGCGCCTCACCAACCGCCGTGGCCCGGCATGGTGGCGCCAGGCGGCGCGCGCCGTGCGCCCCTTCATCAGCGCCGAGCAGTACGAACTGCTCATGGATGAAGTCCGGTTTCAGACCGGATTCGGCAAGGGCAAGCTGCCGAAGGGTGCGATACACGGCGATCTCTTCTGCGACAACGTGCTGTTCGACGGCGGGCGTGTCGCCGGAATCATCGACTTCGGCTTCGCCGCGACCGATTTCTTCGCGTACGACCTCGCGATCGCCGTGAACGATTGGTGCGTGGTTGAAAGCGGTGACGGCGCGCTCGACGAAGAGCGCATGTACGCGATGGTGCGCGCGTACGATGCAACGCGACCGCTCACCGAAGACGAACGCGCGCAATGGATGGCGCTGCTGCGGGCGGCGGCGCTGCGCTTCTGGATCTCTCGTCTGTACGACATGCATCTGCCGCGGCCCGGCGAGCTCACGCACGCGCACGATCCGGCACCGTTCGAGCGCATCCTGCGCGCCCGCGTCGCGGCAACCGCGCGACCACTTGCGCTCTGAAGGGGCAGCCGTGGCCATCTCCGCTCGCGACATCGCGTTCACCCGCTACGACGGGCGGCGCGGCGGCGCATGGCTCGTCGAGAGCTATCGCATGTTCAGTCAGCATCGGCTGGCGTGGATCGCGATGCTGCTCGCCTACTACGTCGCGCTTCTGTTCGTCGATCTCATTCCGCTGATCGGCATTCTCGTCGCACCCATGATCAAGCCGGTGCTTTCCGTCGGATTTTTGGCCGGCGCATGGACGCAGGAACGCGGCGGCAAGCCGGCAATACGCATGCTGGCGCACGGCTTCGGCGCGAATCTCGTCGCGCTGCTGCCGCTCGGCATCGTGTTCGTGCTCGGCATATCGCTCGCGCTCGGCGCGACTGCGCTGATCGACGGCGGACAACTTCTCG